>JALZHG010000281.1 GCA_030914045.1 Chloroflexota bacterium
CCTGATCGGGCCGGAGCTATGGGCTTTAAATGTGGCGGTCCCGTGGAGGTGCACTTGGACGACCTTACCAACCCACGCCCCGACCCACCCTGGTAACCCACCGCTCTCCGCCATGTGGATGCCTCCTTCGGAGATCTCCTACTACCGGGAGCATTGTCGCACCCCCAGCTATTCACCGGAGTGCCTAGAAGGGCCGGGCGTGGCCAGGTATGAGGCCGCCATCTCACCGGAGCGAAGCTAGCCGAGACAGTAGGTTCTCATAGCCCAAGAGGGCCGGACTAACTAGCTCACCACGTTGGACGCCTTAGCCTTTTAAGCGTCTTCGAGCATCTCCCTGCTCATCTGCTCCACCTTACGGTCGGCGTGTAGCTGCATGTCACCCTCGGCACCCGTGTCCTCGGTCATCTCCTTTGACAACTCGTCCGCCTTGCGCTCGGCGTGCAGGTGAGGGTCTCCCCCGGAACCCGTGTCTTCGGTCACCCTCTGGACGAGGTCTTCGTGCGCGGCCTCGGGATCCATGCCGGTCCCCTCCAGAGGCATGTCCTTCATCATGACCTCCCCAGCCTCCGCTGCCTGTTGCGCCTCTTCGCTTACCTCGGTTGCGTAATCGGCCGACTCCATAGATTTCATGGATTCCATCGACTCCATGGAGGGCATAGACTCCATGGACGCCAGCGAGTCTTCCCTCATGCCGGGCAGGGGGCGCGGCTCGACGTCGCCTCTTTCGATCCTCCGCTTGACCTCTTCGGCCCTGAGCGAGGCTTCGTGAGCCCGCGCCGCGATCTTTTGCCCGACCTCTCTATCGGCCCTGCGCATAGCCTGGCTTATTCTGCGCACGGCTTCCCGGGCCCGCCGCTCCTGATCACGTATGCTCATACTCTGCCTTCCTAATTGTGTGGGGCGCACGGGTTGCCCGCTCCTCTGCCCATGTAGCAGTCATCTTACTCCCAAGGAGACGCTGGGGATACGCACGGGGGCCTCTCAAGACGTTGCTCGATGCCCTTATTCACCGAAGTCCCTGGAAGAGACTGTCTAAAAAGGGTAGTCCGATGTTGGTACCGGTACTCTACCATGCATGAGAAAGCCTTACTCAACCGACCTCTCCGATGCCGAATGGACTTGCTTGGAGCCATATCTGCCTGCTCCCAAAGCCAATGGACGCCCTCGGGTTTATCCTCTACGCGAGATCCTTAACGCCATCTTCTACGTCGTAAGGAGCGGCTGCTCCTGGCGCCTGCTTCCCAACGACTTCCCGCCTTGGCGTAGCGTCTACCACTACTTCAGACAGTTCCGCTTGGACGGAACATGGGAGAGGGTGCACACAGCCCTGCGCGAGCGGGTGCGGGTCCATAGGGGCAGAGATCCTCAGCCCAGCGCCGGCATCGTCGATTCTCAGTCGGTTAAAACGACCGGCGTGGGTGGAGAAGAACGCGGCTATGACGGCGGCAAGAAGGTAAAGGGCAGAAAACGCCACTTGCTAGTTGACACCGAAGGCTTCGTGCTCAAAGCAAAGGTCATGAGTGCGAAGGTCATGGACTACGAGGGGATCAAGGCGCTGTTGGATCACGCGAAAGCGCTATTCCCACGCCTTTTTCACCTATGGCTAGACGCAGCCTACAGCGGAGAGGATAAAGGCGGAGATTGGGTGGAAAAGACGCTTGGGTGGACGGTGGAGATCGTCAGGCGACCGCGCAAGCCCGCTCCTAAGGAAGTGTGCTGATGGCGTGGGCGGAGCAGTGGGCTAACGAAGGTGTGACGGTAGACTGGCAGGAGCTGTTGCCACTGCGGGGATTTCAGGTCCTGCCGCGGCGCTGGGTTGTAGAGAGAACGTTTGCCTGGATCTCCCACAATCGGAGGATGAGCAAGGATTATGAGCGGCTAGCTGCTACGAGTGAGGTGTTCATCTACGTAGCTATGACTCGGCTTATGGTAAGGCGCTTAGCCCGTGCTCAATAGTTTTTGGACAGTCTCAGAAGAGAAATTCTGCGAACTTCGTCTGTACGGAGTTCTCGGATGTATCGCAGCAGGTTTCGCTAGATGGCATCATGCTTGCGGTAGAAGATAGGGTTAACCCGCTTCAGCTCCGAAGGGGGAGGAAAGAGGAGGCACTATGTCGTCCAGAGAAGACCAACCCCGCGAAGAGACCCTGCTCAACGCAGAAGTAGATCCCGCGAGCCGGACCTTCGCACACGAGCCTGGCGAAGGGGAGACGTGGTGGTGGTTCGGGGCGCTGGCTACCATCAAGGCCACAGCGGAGCAGACCGGCGGGCGCTACACCCTGGTAGAGATACTCGCTCCTGAGGGCGAGGGCGTGCTCCACGTCCATCACTTTGAGGATGAAGGCTTCTACATACTCGAAGGCGAGATGACCTTCTACATTGGCGAGCAGACGATAAAGGCGCAGCCTGGCTCGTTTCTCTTTGGCCCTAAGGACGTCCCCCACGCCTTCACAGTTGACAGAGGACCGGCGAGGCTGTTATTCGTCCTCTCGCCTGCGGGTTTGGAAGCAGGCATCAGGGAAATGGGAGAGTCGGCAAGGTCGCTGAGCATTCCACCCCAGCCGGAGGAGCCGCCCGACGAGGCCGAGATGGAGCGGTTGGCGGCCATCGCCGCCCGATATGGGGGTGAGATACTCGGTCCGCCGCCGACTCAGTAGGAACGCTTCGCCAACGTGAGGGAGGTCGGGGCGTAGCAGTCGCGGCCCTTCTTCTTGCCCTTATTCACCCAACGTCGTGGAAGAGAAGTTCTGCGAACTTCGCCCTAACGCAGTTCTAAGAAGTACGCTCGCAGGAGTCGCATCTTCTCTCAGGAGGGCGGCATCGGCGTGGCGCGGCTCAGCGACAGTCCCTCCTCCGAGGCCAGGAAGCATAAAGAGAGGGCCAGGGTTGTACTACACCCCGGCCTTCGTAGAGTCCGCCTTCCCGTGTCCCTGTAGGAACTTAGGAGCTGCCCCTTATCTTGCGATCGAGCTCCTCTAAGATCGTGCCGCGGTTCTTGTTGCGCTCCTCGTAGTCGCGCACCACCCGGAGCTCGTCTGCGGAGAGGGCGCCGAGGCGTCCGGAAACCTCCTCCACGGTCAGCTCGTCGTAGCCCTCGATGGGGAACTGGGCGGAGCGCAACCCTTCCTGGGCGTAAGAGACGGGGATGCTGAAGAGTCGCGTGAAGGTGCTCAGCACTTCCTGGGTCATCTCTTGGAAGGATTGCTGCTGTTGCTGGGCCTGCTGGCGGAACGCATGCTGCTGTTGCTGGGCCTGTTCCATCCACTGCTGGGCCGACTGCTGGAGGGTCTGCCGCTGCTGCTCGGCCTGGCCGGAGAGGTAGGAACCAGGGGTGTTGAGGAGCTGCATGTAGGTGTCCATCATCTCCTGGACCATCTGCTGGGAGTTCTGCTGCTGCTTCTGGATCTGCTCCGAGAGGCTCTGCAACATGGCGAGCCACTCTTGCCTTGCCTCTTCTGGCACCCGCTCCGCTGCACGCTCTATCCGGCTGTTCTTGTTTCTGTCAGACACCACATTCTCCTTGCTCGAACCTAGCCTTCCGAAACCTCTGGGTACCCACTTTCTGTGTACCCACTTTAGGGCCGCCGGAACCCGGGGTGAAGAGAATATAGCCGACGTTCCCTTTCGCCCTTATTCACCGAAGTGCGTGGAAGGTTGCGAGGACCTCTGCTTCAGCTCGGCCTGAAAGCCCGGAGGCGATCGACCCCTGCGAGGGTCAACCTAGCGCGAGGCGGCGCTCGAGGCCTCCTACCGGCAGGAGACGAACACCACCGCCGCCGAGGGCTTCCCCTCGATCAACGCGCCTAGCGGATCCACTGCCACCGTCACGGCGACGGACTGGATCGCCAAGGTCGCCACACTAGCGGTGTGCCTCCCTTCGGGTTGGCGCCATGATGGTGCACAACCTTGGATGTAACCTCCGCCACGATCGTATCGCGCTCCTGCACCCGCCGACGCTTCCCCGAACGAGC
>JALZHG010000096.1 GCA_030914045.1 Chloroflexota bacterium
CGTTGAGGACTCTGGCCTACCCACCTGATCCTTCGCTACGCTCAGGATGACAAGGGGGGCTTTGGTCCTGTTGTGTGAGCATCCCGGTATTCACGTACCCTATGGAGCACGCCGCATCACGTTTCACGTTTCACGTTTCAGGCTACCTCTCTCTCTCTCTCCTCCTCCGCCACCACCTCGGCGGGCATGTCCTTGAGGGTGAGGGCTGGGAGGCGCACCCAGGCCAGCACGCCTGCCGCGATGCACAGCAGCCCTCCTATGAGGAAGACGGCGGGCACACCTACCAGCCAGCCGAGGAAGCCGGCCAGGCTCATCGAGGTCACAGAGGCCGATTCGGTGATGGTGCTGATGCCGCCGTTGGCGCGCCCTAGCTGCTCATTGGGCACCACTATCTGCATGAGGGTAGTCGCGCCAGTGTTGATAGGTGCCACGAAAAGGCCCATTCCAACGGAGAGGAGGGCCAGCACCAGGTAGTCGGGTACGTAGCCGGTTGGTGCCAGGAAGACGCCCGCGCCCAGGAGGGCCACGACGACGAACCACTTGGGCGACAGGTGCGACAGGAAGTTGCCCGCGACTACCGTCGAGACCAGCATGCCCGCCGCGAAGCAGATATCGAGCAGGCCGAACCGCCACGCAAGCTCCGTCTCGTCGTAGTTGAATCGCATCTTCAGGTAGACCACCCACAGCACGTTCACCGCCCCGATGCCCAGCATCGTGACCATAAACACCACCGCCAGCGTAGACATGGTCCTGTTGACGAACATCAGCTTGATGCCCACCACCATCTCGTCCCAGACCCGCCGCACCGCCGAAACCTGGCTCAATGGGGCCTCGGCCTTTACCGGCATGGTTAGTTCCTTGGGCACCCGTATCATCCAGATAGCGATGGCGGAGACCACGTATGTAGCGGCGTCTATCAGGAAGGCGACCCACTGGTTGCCTTCGCCCGCTATCGCCAGGGTCAAGGAGCCGAACGCCGGACCTAGCAGGATCGACAGGAACATGGTGGACTGGGTGAGCGAGTTGGCCGCTATCAGTTGCTCTTTGGGCACCAGGCTGGGGATGATAGCGCCCTTGGCGGGCAAGAAGATGGTGCCGACGGTCGAGAGCATGAAGCCCAGGACGTACATGGCCCACAGGTTCTGCGCGATAACCGCCGGTATCATGGCGAGCGCCAGGCCCACTCGTATCAGGTCGGATACCAGCATGGTGGTGCGCCTGTCCCAGCGGTCCACGAACACCCCTGCCAGCATGCCGAACAGGAGCCGGGGGAGACTGTTCGCGAGCATCATGCCCGATACGGCGAGGGTGGTGGCGGAAACGTCGTCGGAGAAACTGCTGACCACGATCATGGTAGTCAGGAAGGAGAAGTAGTCGCCCACCTGCGAAACTAGCTGCCCCACCCACAGGTTACGGAAGCCGGAGTTGCGCAACACCGTGAGGAAATTGGCTTTGACTTCTTCCTGGCCCTGCGGCATGGGCAGCGTCGAGCCTGTGTCGGCGGCGACTGGTATCAGGGTGGGGTCACTATGTTCGCGGTGATTGCCGTTGTTGGTTGACATGGGCGAGTCCTGGGGAATGGAGTTTCTTCGCAGTCCAATATACCGTCCAAATAGGGCGCGCACATCGGTCTGCGTATGTAGAAGTATATCGTGGAAAATACGTTCTGGATAACACCATAATCAAACATTGGGCAAGCAGTGCCTCCTGCGCCCGGTCCCACGCACAACAAGAAAGGGGAGCATATAGCTCCCCCTCCTGACTAAGCTTCCCTGTAACCCTTACGGGTTGAGGAATGCGCCCGGCACGGCCCAACTTGGGTGGTAGTCCTTGCCGGTCTGGATCGTGATGCGCTCCTGGTTCTGGCCGGTGATGGTCATCGTGTACAGTTCGAAGTTGTCCGGTGTCACACGATTGGAGGCGAACACGATACGGCTGTTGTCGGGTGCGTAGTACGGGTCGAGGTTTTCCACCCCGGCATCCGTGTTGGTCGCCCTGAACTGCTCCTCGCCGCCCTGCCGCATGGTGTAGATCTCCGGGTGACCGTCGCGGTCCGACACGAAGACGATGCGGTTGGCTACGCGGTTCCACTCCGGCTGGTAATTCGTGCCCGAGGTGGTCAGCGGACCGAAGATGCCCGTACCGTCGGAGTTGATGGTGTACACCTGGGCGTTGCCGGAGCGGTTAGAGGTGAACACTATGCGGTTGTTGCTGCCCCAGGAGGGGTCGGTGTCCGCACCAGGGGACTGGGTGATGTTGATCTGGCCGGTGCCGTTGGCGTTCATCACGTAGAGGTCGGCGGCCAGGTTGTTGCGCTCCGACACAAACACGATGCGGGAACCATCAGGCGACCACGAAGGCGCGAAGTCACGGCCGGGGCTGTTGGTCAGGCGCACCGGGCTTGAGCCGTCGTTGTTCATCACGTAAATCTCGCTGTCACCTGCGTCGCGGGTGCTGGAGAAGGCGATCTTGGAGCCGTCGGGCGAGAAGGCGGCGTCATCGTCCGCAGCCGGGTTGTTGGTCAGGTTGATGGGCGCGGTGCCGTCGCCATTGATGCGCCAGATGTCCTTGTTGCCGGTGCGTTCGGACGTAAAGGCGATGCGACCCGATGTAACCACGTTAGGCGTCGGTGTCATGGTAGGCGTAGATGTAGCCGGGGTGCCCGTCCTGGTGGCGGTGGGCGTGCCTGGCGTGCCGGTGACCGTGGCGGTGGACGTGGCCTGGGTGCCCGTCATAGTGGCGGTGCCGGTGACCATGCCCGTTGCCGCGACGGTGGGTGTAGTGCTGCCCGCGGGCGGCTTGCCTGCATCTTTGTACCGCCAGTCATAGTAGTGCAAGCCGATGTTGCCCATCTCGACCTGGAAGCCGGCGGGGTTGGTCGGCACGTAGGTGAGTACGCGGCGCTCGAACGCCTGGATCAGCACGTCGGTCAGCTCGCCCCGAATCTTGACCCTGCTCCAATAGGGATCGGAGATGGGGAGGCCTGAGGCGTAGAACCAGGGGTCTATCAGGCGCTGGTTTACGATCTGCCCGGTCTGGCTGACGGGGCCGGTGGCGTTGAGGAAGGCCCAGAACGCCTCCGGGATGTTGTGCTTGGTGGACGGCTCGTAGCGCGCGATCCTGGCCGCCGGATTGTTGGCCTTGGACGCATCTTCCGAGATTTGCCCTGCCCGGTTGATGGTGGCGGTGGCGAACTGGCCGGTGCGGTCGGGTTGTGGGTGGTCGCCCTTGCGGGTGTTGGACACCGCGATGAAGGTCGCGTAGGTCGGGCCGCTGGTATCGTCAACGTCGCCGGAGATCGGGATGTGGGCCGCGTACCGCTCCACGAACGAGTTGTTGCCCACCTGCATCTGGCCGGAGATAAGCTCTACGGTCAGAAGGCCGTTGGTTACGAAGAAAGCCGCGTTCGGGTCGGAGCCAGGGTTGTTGATTTCCATGCGCGACTTGTCGAAGTACTGTACGAGGCGGGTGCCCGTGCCGCTGGGGGCGTCCACGTACTGCTCCTGGGCGGCGGCACGCGGCTCCGGGCCCCAGAAGAAGGTGCGGCTCACCTGCAAGGACGACACCAGCGAGTCGGTGCGGTCCCACAGGCGCTTGAAAGCGGGGTGGGCGAAATCGACCGCGGCGGCAGGTGCGGGCACGGCGCTTGCCAGCACGGTCCCGGCGATCAAGGCGCTGGCCGCGGCGAGACCCAGCCTTGCCCTGTTGCTTTGCCTATTGTTCATGTATGATTTCCTCCTGTTTTGATTTGGGATTTCGGAATGCGGAATTCGGAGTTAGTAGATATCCGAGCAAATCCGCAATCCCAAATCCCAATTCCCAAATCTACAAACATAACGGTCCGGTGGTACACGGGTTGCACACTATGAGCGCGAGTATAGCACTCATGCGGTGTGGAAAAGCGCCTTTCCACACCCATGCGAGACATAACGTCCAGGAGCCTGACTGGGTGAGGTAGTGCAGTTGCGAAAGAAGCCCACATTCGCGGTGCTGGTAGCCGACCTCACAGCCAGCGTTGAGTTCTACAGCGCCCTCTTGGGGTTGCACCTGGAGGATCACGACCCGAACAGCGACACCGCCACTATAGTTGATGGCCTTGGCATGCCTGTGCTGCTTGCCGGGCCCGGCACGATGGACCTGGCACCTTACATGGGCGGGGTGCGTGATATTGCCGCGCCCGGCACCGCCCTGTACTTCCATGAGGCCGACATAGATGCTCGGATGCAGAGGCTTGTCGAAGCCGGACTATCCGAGGTGCAACTGGTGGAGCGCAGGTGGGGCGAGCGCAGGCTGGTGTTGCGCGACCCTGATGGCTATGAGATCAACCTGTGGGCGGCGGTGGCGCGTACTCCTCAAGCGACGCTGGCGCTTTACATGCAGGCTCCACATGAATTGCAATCTATCATGATGGAGATAGGAGAAGGGGAGCTAGACCTGTTACAAAGGCCCGGAGGATGGACTATACGGCAGATAGTGCACCATCTTGCCGATGCGGACGCCATGCAGTTGCCCCGGATAAAGATGGCGTTGGCGGAACCGGGGCGTACGTGGGTGTCTAACGCGTACAGCCCGCAGGGGTGGTCCGACTCTGTAGATTACGCACGTATGGCCGTGGGCGCGTCGGTGAACCTCTTTGTAGCTATCAGGGAACACGTTGCGGAGTTGCTCCAACACCTGCCGCCGGAGGCATGGGAGCGTTACACTGTCAACGCACACGGCGAAAGGACGAGCGTTGGGAGTGGCATTGGTATGCTGGCGAGCCATGCGCTTGAACATATAGATGAAATCATAGACATCCGGCGCGTACATGCTGACCAGAATCTATCTCAAGAATAGCGGTATCTAGGTAGAGGCAACAAAGTCGGCTCTTGTCATTTCGAACGCAGTGAGAAATCTCGTCCCTCACCTTGAAATTTCCCCTTTCTTATAGGGTTGTGCCTTGTGCCTGAAGACAAGGGGGCACACTATACTGGGGGACGAGATTTCTCACTGCGTTCGAAATGACAGGGCTGGGCTGATGTGCTCATCTCGTGTATCTATGCTCTAAATGAGTTTCAATGACCGTTTGACAACCAGCTATCCTGCGTTGTAACCTGCCTGGTGAGCCTGAGTCCTGAAGCAGCGAACCTATGTCCGTACTGACCCACAGCAGAAGCTTGCCTGTTCAGCGGGTGGAGACCGTCCTGGTCGCCCGGTACGCGGGGTGGCTGCTGTCCGGCATCGTGGTGCTGGCGCTCGGCATTCGCGCCTGGGGCCTCGACTTCGGCCTCCCCTCGCTCTACCACCCTGACGAGCCGACGCACGTGGTAATCGCCCTCAACATGCTCAAGACGGGCGACCTCAACCCGCACTTCTTCGACTACCCCTCACTTTTCTTCTACATCCACGCCCTGGCTTACATACCTTATTTCCTGTTCGGCAAGGTGATGGGCATCTTCGACACGCCCCTTGATATCCCTTACCCGGTGACTCACCTGCTGGGCGTGGGCAGCACCACCATGCCCAGCACCTTCATGCTGGGCCGCTGGCTCACTGTGCTGTTCGGCGTGGCGGCGGTGGTGCTGGTCTACATGGTGGGCAAGCAACTGTTCGACAAGCCGGGCGTGGGGCTGCTGGCCGCCTTCATCACGGCGGTGTCTCCGGCGAGCGTCAACAGCAGCCGCTTCATCACCCCCAACATCATGCTCACCTTCTTCGGCGTGCTGGGGCTGTACGGCGCGGTCATGGTGCTCAAGCGGGGCGACACCCGCGACTACGTGCTGGCGGGTGTGGGGGCGGGGCTTGCCGCGTCGATCAAGTACAACGGGGTGCTGTTGGTCGTGGTGATAGCGGCGGCCCACTTCCTGCGCGCGGGGCTTGTGGGCTTCAAGGACAGGCGCGTCTACATGGCCCCCTTGCTGGCAGGCGTAATCTTCTTCTTGACCACGCCCTTCGCCATCCTCGACAGCGAGAAGTTCCTCCACGACGTGCGGGCCGACGCTGAACACTACGCCACCGCCCACTTCGGCATGGAGGGTGACGCCCTGGGCTGGTACGTGGACTACCTGTGGTCGGTGGAGGGGCTGATCGTGCTGCCCGCCATCGCGGCTATGATACGCGGGGTCATCGTGCGCTCCAGGCCGCTGCTGATGCTGTCGGTGTTCCCCGTGATATACTTCATCTTCATCAGCACATTTGTGGTGCGCAACGACCGCACGGTGCTGCCCCTGCTGCCGTTCCTGGCGTTGCTTGGTTCGTCGCTGCTATTCTACCTGCTGGGCATGGTGTGGCCGCCCAACAGCCCGGCACGCAAGTTGGCTGCCGGTGCGGTGGCCCTGGTCATGGCGGTCTCGGTCGTCCACCCGCTGTGGCAGACGGTGGAGCGCACGCAGCAGGGGCAGTCAGGCGTTGCCAGCCGGGACGCGGCACGAGACTGGATAAACAGCAGCATACCTCCAGGCTCGCACGTCGCGGTCGAAGGCTACGGCCCCGTGATTGATGACAAGCGATTCAAGGTAGATTGGGTGCCGCGCGTCACGCAGTACTCGGCTGAACAGTACGCGGAGCAGGGCGTGGAGTACGTGGTCGCGAGCGGCGGCATATTCAACCGCTTCTACCGCGAGCCGGATCGCTATCCCGGCGACATCCAGCAATACGACACGCTGTTCGGCCAGCTAGAGCCGGTCCGCACCTTCCCGGAGCAAATGTACGAAATCAGGGTCTATAAGGTACCCGAAAGATGATGCACCCCAATTGATAGACGCACCAATCGCAAGGCATGACACAATTACAGGCCCCTATGGAGAGGCCGCCATAACCCGCGCCACCGCCGACGATTTGCCGGAGGTGCTGGCCCTCTTCGATGAAGCCGTGGCCTGGCTGGTCGAGCGCGGGCAGGAGGCGCAGTGGGGCAAGGTGCCCTTCTCGCGGCTGCCGGGGGCGCACGCACGCTTCAACCAGTGGATTGAGGCCGGGGCGCTGTTCGTGGCGCGCCTGGACGGCAGGATGGTAGGCACGGTTGCCCTCAGTGAGACGCCGCCCCAGTACGCCACCCGCTTCTTCGAGGGCTTTCCTGGAGCGGCCTTCTACCTGGAGGCTTTCACCACCAAGCGTTGGATGTCGGGGCAGGGTATCGGGCGCGACCTGTTGCGCTGGGCCGAGCGGTACGCCCTGGAACACGGCAAGACCAGCATCTGGCTCGACTGCTGGGCAGGGAAGCCCGCCCTCCCCAACTACTATCAAGCGGCAGGCTACGTACCTCGCCAGGAGTTCGCGTTAGGCGATTGGCGCGGCCTGCTGCTGGAGAAGCCGCTTGCGCCTGTAGAAGAGGAGAGAGAGCAGGAGAGCATCATCCCCACTCCCGCTCCCTCCCCTGCCGTCTCGACCCATTCGGCGCAGGAAGTGTATGACAGCCGTTGCGCGGAATTCGCCGCCCGCCGGGACGAGATTTCGGGCAGGTGGAATAACATCGCCAACCTGCGGCTTGGGGCGTTCGTCCTGGCGGCTGTGGCCCTGGGCGTTGGCTTGTTCCAGGACAACGGGCCGCTGAAGATAGTCGGGCTGGTGCTGCTCGCCGCCTTCTTCGTGCTGGTACGCTATCACAGCACACTGGGGAAGCAGCGCCAGCGATATGACGAGCTTTACAACATCAATAATGAGGCCCGCCTGCGCTACGCCCGCCGCTGGGCCGACCTGCCGCTGCGGCATGCTATCCGTCCCGACCACACCGACCCATACGCCTACGACCTGGACATATTTGGCCGCGCCTCCCTGTTCCAACTGATAGAGACGCCAAGTACCACTATGGGAGAGGCGACGCTGGGCCGCTGGCTGAAGCAATTCGCCCCCGTCGAGGTGGTGCGCAAGCGCCAGGCTGCGGTAGCCGAATTAGCCCCGCTGCTAGACCTGCGAGACGAGCTTGCCTTGCCGGGCAGGCTGTTCAAGGAAAGGCCCAACCCAGAGCCTTTTCTGCAATGGGCCGAAGGTGAGCCGTGGCTGGCGAAACGTCCGTGGTTGCGTTGGGGTGCGATAGCCGACGTAGTGCTGCTGTGGGTGCTCCTGTTTTCCCACCTGTTCGGCGTGATAGACGTTCCGCTCTACCTGGGCCTCGCCGCCATAAACCTGCTCGCGGGGCTGTCTGTAGTGAAGACGGTTTACGAGATCATGGGGACCGCTACGACGCGGGAGAAGGCGTTCGGGCAGTACGCCACGATGTTCGAGCTACTGCATGGAGCGCGGTTTGAAAGCCCGCTCCTGAAGGAGATGCAAGCTCGCCTGCTGGTGGACGGCGAGCCTGCCCACGTGCTGATGCGCAGGCTGCACAGGCTGACCACCCTCACGATACCACCCTCGGCGCAGCTATACATCGTCATCCAGGCGTTCACGCTGTGGGACGTGCATCTGCTGGCCGCGTTCGAGGGTTGGCAGACGAAGGCCGGTAAGCACGCCCGCGAGTGGCTCGACGTGCTCGGGGAGGCGGAGGCGCTGGCCGCCCTGTCGGTGCTCTCCCACGACAACCCGACCTGGACCTTCCCTGATGTGGACGCTGACGCCGAGGTGCTCGACGCGCAGCAGATTGGGCACCCGCTGATTGCCCCTAGTGTGCGGGTAGACAACGACGTGCAGGTGGGTCCGGAGGGCACTTTCCTGCTCATCACCGGCTCGAACATGTCGGGCAAGAGCACCCTGCTGCGAGCTATTGGGGTGAACATCGTGCTCGCGGGGGCGGGTGGGTCGGTGTGCGCCCGCTCGCTGCGATTGCCACCTGTGGAGCTTTGGACCAGCATGCGCGTGCAGGACTCGCTTGAGGAGGGCGTGAGCTACTTCATGGCCGAGTTGAAGCGGCTAAAGCAGGTTGTAGATGCGGGCACTCGGCTGGCGGGTGGCGACCGGCGGCTCTTCTACCTGCTCGACGAAATCCTGCACGGCACCAACACCGCCGAGCGCCAGGTGGCCGCGCGCCGTGTGGTGATGCACCTGGTAGAGCAGGGTGCGCTTGGTGCGGTATCCACCCACGACCTCACCTTCGCGGACAGCCCCACAGTGGCAGCCGCCGCCCGCATGTTCCACTTTACCGAGAACTTCAGCACCGGTCCCGAAGGCCCGCAGATGACCTTCACCTACGAACTGCAACCGGGCCTCGCCACCTCTACCAACGCCCTCAAGCTAATGCAGATCGTGGGGTTGGACCTGGGTGCTGATAGGGAGTCTTAAGGAGACGGAAACGCAAAGACGCAAAGGACGCAAAGAACGCGCAAAGAGTACGAAGGGTGAAGACAGTACAAAAAGGAGCAGGGTACGACACCACGTATCCTGCTCCTTTTTGTACTTATAACACCAACTTAATCTCTGCGCGTCCTTTGCGTCCTTTGCGTCTTTGCGTTTCCGTCTCTGTTCTAGCTAGCGGTACGGCGGTGGCATGGGGATGGCCCAGATGCCGTCGTTGGTGGCGGCGAGGAGGGTTTCTATCATGTCGGGGCGGGTGGTTGGGTCGTGCGGGGCTAGTACGAGGACGTTCACCGCGCGGTCGCCTATCTCCTTGTTGAAGGGGGTCCAGCTTTGGCCGCCGTCGCCGGAGCGGAAGACGCCGAGGCTGGTGAGGCCCGCGTCGCTCGGCTTAGCCATAGCGGTATAGAGGATGGGGCCGGGCTTGTTGTATTCCTCGGTGTAGAAGGCGTCCACGAAGAGGGTGGTGAACCAGGAGTAGGCAGTTGGGTCCTGGTCCTGGGGCACCGGCCTGCTCAAGAGGGTCCAGTCGTCGCTCTCCAGTGGGAGGAACCAGATGCCCTGGTAGGTGGTCATGTACAGGCCGCCGTCCTCGGGCCGCCCTATCGAGCCTGGCACGTACACCATCACATCGGGGGCCTGGAGGCTATCCTCTCCCTGCAACTCCGGCGTGACGTTCTCGAACGTGTCCCCGCCGTCGGTGCTGCGCAACACCTGGCCCGAACCGCCCTCGCTCACGAACGCCACGAAGATCGTCTGGCCGTCCGGGCTGGCGGCTATCGACCTGGGGTCGAAGTTCTCCACCTTAGCGTTGGGGAGCGGAGTCCAGGTAGCCCCGGCGTCGGTGGTGCGGCGCACGTCGCTACAGGTCGCGGCGAACGCTTCCGAGGCGCTGGGGGCCGTGATGTGGATCGCATCGAGGCCCGCCATCTCCTGCCAGGTCTGCCCGCCATCCGTGGAGCGCGAACCGGCAATAGGTAAGCCGCTGGCGCACCCTGTGTGGCTGGTGACGTACATCACCTCCGCGCTGCCCAGGGCCACGTCGGTCGTGCGGCCCACAAGGTTGACGGTCAGTTGCTGCCACTGCGTGTAGTCGTAGCTCCCCTTCCACACCCCGCCCGGCCCGCCTACCAGCACAGTGTTGTCCCCGCCCGGCATGACCGCCATGCCCGTGATGTTGGTGCCGGTCAGCCCCACAGCCACCCAGCTATAATCGGGCGGCGGCAGGGTAGGCTCAGGGGAGGGGGTAGTGGTAGGTGTGGACGTAACGCGTGGAGTGCTGGTGCGAGTCGGTTGGGCGGTGGCGGCCCTGCGGGTGTTGGTCGCCCGCGCCGGGGCGGCGGTGCTGGTGACTGCGGCAGTCGCGCTCATCGTGGCTGCGGGGGTGGTGCCGACAGTGGCGGTCGCGTTCGTGACCGGGGTCTCGGTGCCGCCAGGTCTGCGTGGTGCCGGACCGCAGGCCGTCATAAGGGCCAGCCCTAAGATGGCTATTACGAGCGCCGTGCGTGACGGCAACAGTGGATGTAGATGCTGTGACATTAACCCTGTTCTCCTCTAATACAGATGCCCTTTTCGCCCAGTCTACCGTATAACGCCGCATCCACACGGCGAGTTGCACATCAAGAATAGCTAAATGCCAAGACGCGGAGACGCCAAGGACCACGCCAAGTTAGATAAGGTTTAGAGAGTACAAAGAGGACCAGGGTACAGCATCATGTACCCTGGTCCCTTTTACTTAGAACACCTTCTAAACCTTGGCGCGTTCTCCGCGTCTTGGCGTTTAGCTCTCCCTACTTCTTCTTGCGGCGCTTGGCAGCCGAGGACTTGCCGGAGGTAGGTACGGGGGTCGAGGGGCCGGTGGTGGCGCGGACGGCTTTGGCGGAGCCGGGCATGTATTGCTTCTGCCGCTGCGTCTTCTGGAAGCGGGCCATCTCCTTGGGGAATGAGGTGCGATACCAGTAGAATACCCAGGCTGCTACGGCGAGGGCTGCCAGGAGCCACAGGTATAGCCAGAAGCGCAGGTTGAAGAAGTCCACCGGAGGGATTCTCAGCAGCACGAACATGACTCCCAGCACCGCTATCCAGAGGAAGACCGGGGCGAAGCGGGTGGCCGCCCTGTAATAGACCGAATTGGTGCGCTTCCACTGAGGCCGCCGCACGAAGTAGATATAGGCGCTCACACCCAGCAGCCCCAGCATCAGTAAGAGGTACACCCAGGCGAGTGGTCCGGGCCAGCCGGGGGCCGCAGGACTCGTAAGGAAGTTCCAATCGAAGGGGTTGAGCTGGAGGTTTCCGGCCCCACCACCTTCGCCGGTAAGCGGCACCCTGGCGGGCGTGGCGGTGGGCGTAAGCGCACCCGTGCTGGTGACTCCGGCCGTAGCGGTGACGGTGCCGTCCGCGACCGTGGTAGTGGTGCCCGCAGTGATGGTGGCCGTGCTCGTTATGGCTGCTGTGGCGTCCGTGCCGGTGGTGGCCGTTGCAGTTCCAGTACCTGTTGTGCCTGTCAGTGTGGTGGTCGCGGTGGTGGTCGCCTGGGCCAGTACCGCGTAGAGGCTGTGCGCACCGCCGCCGGGGCCTGTGATACCCGCGGCGCGGACGCTGGTATGCCCCTGCGCAAAGATGCCGAGGGCGACGGCCAGCAGTAGCCCAGGCAGTAACGCTAATCGCATTCCGTAATGTGCCTCCTGGTGCGAAAATGTAGTAAACGTGAGCACTTTACCCAATAGCTGTACCAGGCAAAGTCCTTTCATTATAGCAGCACGGGGGCGCGGGAAGCAAACGGGTGGGACGGACGATGGACGATGGACGATAGGAGTCCTACCATCGTCCATCGTCCCCTGTGCATTTCACCGGCTTATTGACAGGCCAGTGTATACTAAGTACGGACTTCGAGGGGAGACATAGCTGTTCGGTGCCCTAGAAAGCTGGTCTGTGGAATGGAAGTTGAGCGCGGCGCGCGCCTGCGGGACCTAACTTACGCGGTTGTGGACGTGGAGACGACTGGCCTCTCGGCGCGTCTTGGCGACCGCATCTGCGAAGTGGCAGTAGTCCTTACGAGGGGTGGGCAGGTGGTGGACCAGCTACAGACGCTCGTCAACCCCGGCCGCACCATCTCCTACGGGGCCTCGGCGGTGAACGGCATCAGCGACCGCATGGTGAAGGACGCTCCACCCTTCCGCAAGGTCGCCTCCCGCGTGCTGGAGATGCTCGACGGCGCGGTGCTCGTGGGCCATAACGCCTCGTTCGACCTTTCTTTTCTCTCCGCCGAGCTACAGGCTGCGGGGTACAAGCCCCCCGATAACCCCGTGGTCGATACGTTGGCCCTGGCGCGCCGCTGCTACTCTTTTCGCTCAAACAAGCTGGGGGAAGTGGCCCGCTCGCTGGGCATAAAGACGGTGGGACTGCACCGCGCCCTGGCAGACGCCACCATCACCTGGTACGTGCTCAAGCACTTCATGCACGACTTGCAGTCACAGGGCATCTTCACGCTGGCCGACCTGATACGCATGCAGGGCGCGCTTACTCCGCTCGGCGGCTGGTTCAACTCGCCCACCCCACCCCTCATGGAGTGGGACGGCAAGGACGCCTTCTGCCCGATCCAGGGTCTGCCCCCCATCATCGAGCAGGCGATGCGCGCGCAGACCGCCCTCCGCATTAGGTACAAGGGCAGCGACGGCCAGCACAGCGAGCGGGTGGTGGAGCCTCGCAAAGTCACCCTGCGCGAGACCGCCACGTACCTGGTAGCCTATTGCCACCTCAAGCACGAAGAGCGTACCTTCAGGCTGGACAGGATTGTCGAGCTAAGGGTGGTCGAGAGCGCGGTGGGTTAGTAGAAGCTAGTGCGACGCTTCCTGGTCCATCAGGTATAGCCTCAACGCTCGCCAATCCTCGCTGGATCCCTCTCAGTATCTCCCTTGCAAGACGTACCCCTCACCTTAGCAACTATGTCCCGGTGGGCGTCACACGCCCACGTTGGATGAACAGCACACCCGTCCACACGAACCAGATTGCCAGTGCCAGGATGTAGCCAATCCAGGCGACGATGAAGATCAAGATGGTAGCTGGAGCAACAGGCACCGCAAATGTGAGTGCTGTCACGAGGGCAATCGCGCCGACTCCTATACTGAATGACTCCCAGCCTGCGCCAAAGATGCTCCGCGTGGCTGCCACGCAACCTGCCAAGGCGATCCATAGTGACATACACCCGAGCGTAATGGTTGTGTCGGTTGTACCGCTAGAACCGCCGCTCAATTCCAGCGCGACAGCGATCAGCATGCCTGCACCTGGTATGGAGACCACTACGCTCCACCCCCGAGAGACCGCGCGCAACTCATCGTACAGCACGTACACCAACGGGAGCAACAAGAAGTAGGCTAGCAGGAGAAGCAAATCGGCAAGTGCGTTGTCGAGGTTGTAAAGTCCCGCGCCGAAGCGGAGCACGTTGAGAACCGGGAACAGGATGGCCCCGATGCCCGCGAGTATACGAGTTGGGTTTTTGGCCGGTGCGGGTGAGGGTTCGGGCTCCTCTTGATACCTGACACGGCGTACTTTGGAAGGGCGGCTGTTAGCCATCAATTAAGTCCTGTGTAGTAAGAGCATGCGCATGGGCGATTACGCCTCGGTGGGTGTCATACGCGCGCGTCGCATGAACATCACGCCCGTCCACACCACCCAGAGTGCGACAGCCAGGCCGTAGCTCACCCAGGCGAAGAATACCAGCACGCCGCCCAGGAATTGAGGCGCGATAGATAGAAGTCCTGCCACAACAGCGTTAGCGCCGACTGCCATGCTGAATACCGACCAGACCCTCCCAAGGATGCGCTGCGAGAACGCCACGTAACCTGATAAGCCTATCCACAACGCCAGGCACGTGACTGTAAAGATTGCGGCGATTGTCACGTTCAGGCCGAAGATTACTCCCGAGGCTACTCCGGCAGGCACGCCTACCCCTAACAGGGACACCCACGTGCCCGGCGGTGGTGAGACTGCGCGCAACTCCTGGTACAGCACGTATACCAGGGGAAGCAGCAAGACGTAGGCAAGTAGGAAGAGTAGCCCCGCTACCGTGTTTGAGGGGTTGTAACGTTCTATGTCGATGAACCTGAGAGGGAGCACGTTGAGCAGTGGGAACAGGATAGCCCCTATGCCCGCAAAGATACGTATAGGGTTTATGGCAGGTGCGGGTCCGGGTTCATCTTGATACCCAACGCGGCGTACTTTGGAAGGGCGGTCATTAGCCATCAGTTAAGTCCCGTGTAGTGAAAGCATTCACATATTGAACATTACGCCTCGGCGGGTGTCATACGCGCACGCCGCATGAACATCACCCCCGACCACACCACCCAAATTAAGATCGCCAGGGCGTAGAGACTCCAGATGAAGAATCCGGGACCGCTAATGAAGCCGAACATGATATTTATAGTTGCTGCCACAAGAGCGAGAGCACTTATCGTCATGCTGAACGCGGCCCAGACCCGCCCAAGGATGCGCTGTGAGAACGCCACGTAACCTGATAGACCTATCCACAACGACAGGCAAGTGACTGTGAGGATAGCAGCGCTTGCGCTGTCCAGGCCAAAGATAACTCCCGTGGCTACCCCGACGGGTACTCCTACCCCCAGTACGGACACCCATGTGCCCAGGGGCCGCGACACTGCGCGCAACTCCTGGTCCAGCACGTACACCAACGGGAGCAGCATGAGATAGGCAAGCAGGAAGATTATCCCGGCAAGGGTGTCGGGAGGATGAGAATGCTCTATATCGAAATTGATGAACTGGATAGGGAGGATATTGCATACCGGGAACAGGATAGCCGCGATGCCTGCAATGATGCGCATGGGGTTTATGGCCGGTGCGGGTTCGGGTTCATCTTGATACCCAACGCGGCGCACTCTGGTGGCATGACTCGCATCCATAGGTTACATCCTTTGTGCTGTCAACATTGTTCCGGCTTCCGTCAAACGTCAGAGTATTGAGCCTTGTCCTTACGCGTCGTCCATCAAGCGACTGATAAGCAAACATGAGTCACTCCTAAGCGGTGAGTGACTCATGTTCGTCAATGTCTTCTTCGTACCGGCTCAGAGGCTCGCTAGCCGAGCCTTACAGATACTCGTGCAGGTCCTCGCTGAACTTCTCCAGGGCGTCGCGCTTCAGCTCGTACATTACGCGATTGTCCTGGTTCACCTCGTTGATGAGGCCCGCTTCGCGCAGCACCCGCATATGCCGGGAAATGGACGACGGGGTAATGCCGCACTTGGCCGCCAGGCGCGAGCCGTAGTACTCGTTGTCCTTGGCGATGGCCCGCAGGATGGTCATGCGGGTGGGGTCTTCCAGGGCGCGGGCCACGGCCACGATGCGGCGCTGGACGTGGGCCATCGCGTTGCGGTGCTCGTCCGAGGTGAGCGCGTCGTAGATGATGATTAGCTGACCGTAGCCGTACAGGATCATGGACGACATGCTGAGGAAGAGGGACGGCACCAACTGCACCTTCTCCAGCGGGTAGCCCTCGGGGAACTCGCGGGGCAGGGTGCGGTTGGCGAGGAAGCGTTCCTGCACGGCGGTCAGCCGGTCGGGGCCGAGCGACTGGGTGCGCTCCCGCACGCTCTCCTCCCATGCCGGCTTTAGGCGAGCAATCTGGTGCCGGTAGCTCTGCTGCCAGTAGGTGCGCAGGAGTCTCAAGAGGCGGGTGCGCAGGGTGTCGGCCTCGGTGGCAAGCAGTTGGAGAGCCTGCCGCCAGCCCTGGTCATGTATCCGGTGCTCGCCGCCGTACAGCTTGAGGAGCGCGGCCAGCAGCCTGAGCGGGTGGGACGACATCGCGGCGATCTCCGACGGCTGCATGACGCGGCCCGTGGCGTAGAACACGAAGTCCTCCGCCGCCATGTTCTCCAGGTAGCGGAAGAAGCCCTCAACGTCGCCGTGATCGGGGTAATCGACCGCAAGCTCCACCAGGCGGTTCTCGAACAGCGTGTAGAAGTAGTCGGCCTCCTCGCGCATCTGGGGCGAGAGGTCGCGCTTGATTTCGGAGGCCCAGGTGTCGTGCCGCTCGCCGGGGTGCACCATCGTGCTGAGCGACACGAACATGTCGTACAGGGGCGAGACCATGAAATTAACCTGGGGCACGGCGGAAGGTGCGTCGGGGGCAACCAGCAGAGGCATTTTGCAACTCCTTATCGGTAGGTTGAGACTACACAGAACGCGGAGAGACTACATAGGGAGCAGACTCTTTGTGACTAATGCGCAAATAGGTGATTGGCAATTAGCCAAGCGTACAACATTCTACATGGTCGCCTGTTTTATTGTCAATACGTAATTTGCAGGTCTTAGCCTCCTTCCGGCCTATAATGGGCGTGTTTACGGACCACACTCGTAGTTTGAGTTCGATGTTTATACATCTTGTATAGCGTGTTGAGGTGTGATATAGGAAGGTGACTGATAGTAACGATTTGCAATACTGTTGTGGGGCAGCCAAATAGGCACTAGTACCGGGTGTCTGCTATGTAAGGAGGCCAACTGTGCTATTATCCAGACTCGCCGCTAAGAGACCAAGTATTGTCGCCTTCTGTCTCCTCTGCCTGGCAGTTAACACCCTCCCACCAACGACAACAATAAGCTCTTCTCTCTGGCAGGTGCCCGACAAACCCCGTACCTTAACCGATCCGGTGCCTCGTCCGCAGGTACCGGGAGTGGAATGGTTCGAGGCAACGGGTCACACCTTGCGCGGGAGCTTCCTGGACTACTGGCAGAAGAACGGCGGCCTGGCCCAATTCGGGTATCCCATCACGGAAATGTTTTTCGAGCCTTCCGGACATGACAACTCCCCGGTACTGGTGCAGTACTTCGAGCGCAACCGCTTTGAACATCACCCTGAATATGTCGGCACTAAGCATGAGGTGCTCCTGGGCACCCTGGGTAGAGAGTTCCACCCGCAAGATGCTCCTGCTCCTGCCATGCCCGCACCCGCCCGCTACTTTCCCGAGACGGGCCACAACCTGTCTGGAAGCTTCAAAGCATACTGGGAGACACATGGAGGCTTACCGATACATGGCTACCCTATAACGGAGCAGTTCGAAGGAAAGAACCCTCTGAATGGCAGAACTTATGTAGTGCAGTACTTTGAGCGATCCCGGTTCGAGTTGCACCCGGAGAACGCCGGAAGCCCGTATGAAGTACTGCTGGGGCAGTTAGGTACGCAGTTGAGCCAGGAGAGAGGTTATCCCTACGGGTGGTATCCACCTGCTTCACATGCGGCAGATATGTCCTGGATTTCGGGCTACCTTGAGTTGTACGCAGATTATTTTTGCGCTGCCGATTTCTGTGGTTGTTCGCTGTTGCGCTTCGGCATGGACGAACAGGTGTTACAACTGAACACGCAGAATGGGGGACAGTACCTATTTCACAAGCGAGAATTCGCGACAAGAAAACCTTTGGTCATATTCGGCCGGATGGCTAGAGTTGATGAGCCTAAATATGTGTGCCCGGCTGAGACACAAGTTCCTATTTATGTAGTCGAAAGAATACAAACCAATCCGGCAGATTAGAGCCAGCACAGTTAGGTTAGGAAGCCAGATAACGCGGACACGCGGGACTACGCACCGTGCTCCCTACGGTCCTATGTAAGCGTCGGCCTCTATCTCCACCAGCATGTCGGGCGAAATGAGGCGGCTTACCTCCACCATAGTTGAGGCGGGGCGGATGTCGCGGAAGAACTCGCCGTGCGCCCGGCCTATCTCCTCCCAGCGGCTGATGTCGGTCACGAACATGCGGGTGCGCACCACGTCGGCCATGCTGGCCCCCGCCATGTGCAAGGCGCGCTCGATGTTACGCAATGTCTGCACCGTCTGCGCGTAAGCGTCACCCGGCCCCACGATATTGCCCTCGCTATCCGTGGCAGTGGTGCCCGACACGTGTATGTACGGCCCCACCCGCACCGCCCTAGAATACCCCACAACCGGCTCCCACGGTGCCCCCGTGCTGTAGTTCTTCCTCTCCATACCACACCCTCCCCACTTCGTAAATTACGAATTACGAATTACGAACCATCAGAAAACCTGTGGCATGAACAATCAACAAAGCGGCTCAAGAGACTATATACCTCTTGAGCCGCTTTGCAACATCTTGTAGTCAGTAATTCGTAATTCGTAATTCGTAATTCGTAATTACCCCTTACGGTACCATCTCCGTGAACACCACCAGGCGCTTCTCGTAGTTCTGCGTGGCGCGGTCGAAGTTGCCCTGGCAGGTGATGAGGTTGAGGCGCGTCTGCTTGCTAGGGCCGAACACGTCCATCAGCGGGCACTTGTTCCACGCGCACACTACCTGCTTGGTCACCACGAAGGCCCGGTCCCGGCCCCTATCGTCGCGTACGTACACGCGGTCGCCCGCCTTGAGCTTGTCGAGATGGAAGAAGACCGCCTCCGGGATGCCGTACCAGTTGAGGTGGCCGTCCATGACCGAGTTACCAGGGTTGCCGGGGATAGTGCCTGGCTTGAACCAACCAACGTTCATGGCTTCCTTGGGGATGTCCATGTTGTTGTTCTTGTCCACGCCCACGTGCTCCACCTTGGAGACCACGCCCATCGTCGGAATGGTGAGGTAGGCGGGCAGGCTCGGCTTGGCGGCGGGTAGCTTCTCAGGACCTTTGCCGTTGGGGCCGTAGCGCCACTCGAAGTAGTGCTGGCCGATGTTACCCATCTGCACCTTCCAACCGGCGGGTTGGTCGGGGGCGTAGGTCAGCACGCGCCGCTCGAAGGCCTGGATGAGCACTTCCTGCTGCTTGCCGCCTATCTTGACGTTGGCCCAGTAGGCGTCGGAAATCGGGAGGCCCATAGCGAACACCCATGGGTCGAGGAAGGGCTTGCTGGCGGTGCCGATACCCTGGCGTACCTGGGCCTTGCTGTTCAGGAAGTCCCAGAAGACGCTCGGTATGTTGTGCCCGGTCAGCTTCTCGAAGTAGACGATCTTCGCCTCGGCAAGCCGGGTCTTGGAGGCGTCTTCGGTCACGTCACCCGTGCGGCTGATGCGCTGGGAGGCGTAGCCACCCTTCGACTTGTCAGGCTGGCGCTTCTCGCCCGCCGAGGTGTTCGCCACGCTACCGAAGGAGGCGTACATGGGCGCGTTGCCGTCGTCAGGGTCGGAGGCGAGGTTGATGCCCGCAGGCTTGCCGGTGACGAACTTGCTGTTACCCACCTGCATCTGGCCCGATATAAGCTCTACCGTCAGCAGGCCGTTGGTCACGAAGCCGTTGGCGGTGGGGTTGCTCCTGGGGTTGTTGATCTCCATGCGGGCCTTGTCGAAGTACTGCACCAGGCGTAGCTTGGTGCCGTCGGGCGCTTCTTCGTAGGCTTCAAGCCCGGCGGCCATGGGGGCGGGGCCCCAGGTCCACGAGCGGGCCACCGACTTGGCGGCCACAAGCTGGTCGTTGCGCATCCAGACCGACTCGAACGCCGAGTCTGCAAACGGCAGGGATGCGGGTAGAGCCTGGGCCTTTGGCGGAGCCTGGGTA
>JALZHG010000097.1 GCA_030914045.1 Chloroflexota bacterium
TGTGACCGCCGTGATGTACGAGGGCACCCCCGACCACCCCGACAAAGACCGCTGGTGGCAGTTGATCGAGAAGTACAAGGTGACGATCCTGTACACCGCGCCCACGGCCATACGCACCTTCATGCGCTGGGGCACCGAGTACCCGGAGCGGTGCGACCTGTCGTCGTTGCGGCTGTTGGGCACGGTGGGCGAGCCTATCAACCCGGAGGCGTGGATCTGGTACCACAAACACATCGGCAAGGAGCAGCGGCCCATCGTGGATACATGGTGGCAGACCGAGACCGGGGCGATTATGATTACCCCGCTGCCCGGCCTCGTGCCCACCAAGCCCGGCTCGGCCACCCGCCCCTTCCCCGGCATCGCGGCTCAGATCGTGGACGACCGGGGCAACCCTGTTGAGAAGGGTGTGACGGGCGGCCTGCTCGTCATCAAGCAGCCGTGGCCCTCGATGCTGCGTACCATCTGGGGCGACGACGAGCGGTACAAGCAGCAGTACTGGGGCAAGTTCGAGGGCCGGTATGACATCTACTTCACGGGCGACGGCTCGCACCAGGACGAGGACGGCTATTTCTGGTTGATGGGCCGCGTGGACGACGTGCTCAACGTCGCCGGGCACCGTCTCGGCACGATGGAGCTTGAGAGCGCCCTGGTGAGCCACCCCGCCGTGGCCGAGGCCGCGGTGGTAGGCGTGACCCACGAGTTGAAGGGGCAGGGCGTGGTGGCCTTCGTCACCCCCAGGTCCGGGCACCAGGGCACAGACCAACTGGCCGAGGAACTGCGGCGGCACGTAGCCGAGAAGATCGGCCCCATCGCCCGCCCCGACCGCATCTACTTCACCGCCGAACTACCCAAGACCCGCTCGGCCAAGATCATGCGCCGCCTCCTGCGCGACATAGCCGAGGGCCGCGTGCTCGGCGACACCACCACCCTGTCGGACCCAAGCGTCATGGCCTCCATCAAGCAGCAATACGAGTCGTCCGAGGGGTAATAGACGATGAAACCGCAAAGGCGCAAAGAGCGCAAAGGACAGCTAAGAAAATGAGGGTTTAAGTTGGAGCAAAAAGGACCAGGGTATGGGAATGTGTACCCTGGTCCTTCTGTTTAGAACACCTACTTTGTCTCAGTGTCCTTTGCGCTCTTTGCGCCTTTGCGGTTTCATCGTCTATTACCCCGTTGGTTAAGGCGTCAGGCGCTGCATGTCGCGTGGGAAGAGGGTTGTTTCGCGGATGTTGTCAGCCCCTACTAGCCGCGCTACCCAGCGTTCGAGGCCGAGGGCGCAACCGCCGTGGGGAGGCATGCCGTACTTGAAGGCGTCGAGGTAGCCTCCTAGCGACTCCTCCGTGATGCCCCAGGACTTTATGGCTTGCAGGTAGTCCTCGTACCTGTGGAGGCGCTGACCGCCCGTCACGACTTCCATGCCCCGGAAAAGCAGGTCGAAGCTGTTGGAGTATTGCGGGCGCTCCGGTTCAGGGTGAGTGTAGAACGGGCGCTTTATCATCGGATAGCCCACCACGTAGAGGAAGTCGGAGTTGTATTCGCGCCGCGCCCACTCACCCAACCACCGCTCCTGCGCGGGTGACAGGTCGGGCTCGTGCGATGTGTCTTCGCCCGTAGCCTCGTGCATAAGCCGTTGCGCCTCAGCGAAGTGGACGGCTGGGATCACGGCGGGCACTTCCGGTAGGCTGATGCCCAGTAGCGACATCGCGCCCGGCGTTTCCCGCTCAATAGCCGCCAGCATACCCCGCAAGACCTCGGTCAGCAGCGCCATGACGGTAGTATGGTCCTGAATGAAGCCGAACTCAAGGTCCAGCGACGCGTACTGGTTTAGGTGGCGCGGCGTGTCGTGCGGCTCAGCGCGGAACACCGGGCCGACCTCGAACACGCGCTCGAATACACCGACCAGCATCTGCTTGTAGAACTGGGGGCTTTGCGCGAGGTAAGCGGTCTTGCCGAAGTACTCCATGCTGAACACGTTGGCCCCGCTCTCGGTGGCCGAACCCACGAGCTTGGGCGTCTGTATCTCCACGAAGCCCAGCGAGCGCAACGTCTCGCGGAACCCCAGCATCGACGCCGAGGCCACCTGGAAGATGGCGCGGTGCCGTGGGTGGCGCAAGGCCAGGGGCGCGTAGTCCAGTATCGTGGGCAGTTGTGCCTGAAGCGTGGGGCGGAAGAGGTCTATCGGCGGTGGGGCGGAGGCTGCCGATACTACACTGACCTTCGGCTCCCTGATTTCGATGCCGTTGGGTGCTTGAGGTTCGGCTGCCACTACACCCTCTACCGATACGACCGACTCGTTGTATAGCTCGGCCAATCGCTCCACCAACGCCGGTTCCTCTATTACCACCTGCGCCAGGCCTGTCGCGTCGCGCAGGATGAGGAAGCTGACCCTGCTGTGTCGCCTCAGGCGGTGCAGCCAGCCGGCCAGTTGTACCCGCTCGCCTACGCGGTCGGGTAGTTCGGTCGTCCAAATTCGTTCCATGGTGACACCTCCAATTCTGCAATAGAATGCAAAAGCCCCATCGCCATGCGGACGATGGGGCTTTCGTGGTGCCACCGCATTTCACCGCCACTTTCCTCCTCGCTGGACCTGTCGAGGCGTGTAGCGGTCTTATTGCCCGGTAACGGGGGCGAGCCGTCGGGGCTTTATGGGCATGCGCGCCCGTTCTTCCCCGCGCTCCGGAGTGTCTTCACAGTGCCCGGAGGCAACCATCCCAGCAACGGCTGCTCTCTGTGCTCCGGCGTGACCTGCTACTCGTCTCCATCTACGCTTTGTAGGAGCAGATTGTACCGGACGGGGAGTATAAGGTCAATCGGTCCGTGGTAGTAATTCACTGCTGACATCAAACCTGGGTCCGAAGCTCTTAGCTCTTGTGTGGTAAACTGCGAATGTAGTCTCACGGTTATAAGTCTACGGGAGCACCAATGATAGACCAGAATGTGCAGGTGGAACCAGTATCCAGGAAAACGCAGAGACGTAGGTTGTTGCCCGTACTGGTAGTGCTCTCGGTGCTTGTAGCAATAGGCGTTGCGGTGTGGCTACTTACCCGGTCACCCGACACCTACGTTGAAAGAAGAGCCAAGACCTCAGGACCTCCTGTACCGTGGCCTACGATGCTAGCTGTAGCAGACCAGGAGGCGCATAAGGTAGCTAACGATGCAATCCTTATCAATCTGTATGTCGATACAATAGGCTTACACGACACCTGGCAGATAACAGAGAGTTTGGAGATATACTTTGGCTATGCGCGACCGGAGGGAAAAGGCATCGATATAATCTTCGAAGATGCCTCACCAACTACAACTCTGCGGGTGGAAGAGAAGGAAGATAAGTCCGGTTTCCTCAGGCAGGCCTATTACCATACACAAGCAGGCTGGCGGGTATCATATGAGGAGTTAACCAAGAAAGTAAATATATCACCCAGGGAAGCGATACAACGCACCTGGAGTCAGGTAACACAAGTTGCGGAGGAAAAGGGCATTTCTGACCCCCACCTTCAACCTGTTACCATTTTCCTGTCACACCAGCAATTAGCGTGGAAGGTGTTCTACATCATAAGGGACCCCGCGGTACCCACACCTGATTGGGATAACAAGCCTGTTAAGGTTGAAGGGAGCCTGGTAGGAGAATTCGCCGTCGATGCTCGTAGCGGGGAGATTACGAGCAGTGAGTACAGGGACAATCGCGGTACCATTGTTTACGAGGATCCTTAGTAAGTGTCGCTTTGGTCTTGAGGGTCTTGGAATGAGAGAGAGCCTGTTACGCAGGCTCTTCTTGTGTCCTGGGAACGGTGCTATACAATGGGTGAGTGCAACCGGGCACGTGGAGAGGGAAGTTGCGAGAGCGCACGCAAGTCAGGACCATCGAGGTAAACGGGACGGAGCTACACTACGTCGAGCGGGGCGAGGGGCAGCCGGTGGTGTTCGTGCACGGCGGGCTGGGCGATTTTCGCACCTGGCTGCCGCAAGTGGCAAGCTTCTCGGCAGGCTACCGGGCCGTCTCCTACAGCCGCCGCGCCCACTATCCGAACGCCTGGCCGCCGGATTACACCCTGGCGTTACTGCACCTGCACGTCGAGGACCTGGCCGCGCTGATAGAGGGGCTGGGCCTGGGGCGGGCGCACATAGTAGCCAACTCCTACGGCTCGTATATCTCCCTGCACCTGGCGCTGAAGTATCCGCACATGGTGAGCGCGCTGGCGCTGGCCGAGCCGCCGCTACACCCACTGTTGCGGACGCTGCCCGGCGGGGAAGAGTTGTTCGACAGCTTCATGCGCAATGCCTGGGATCCGGCGGGCGAGGCTTTCGGACGGGGCGACCTTGAGGGCGGGGTGCGGCTGTTCATCGAGGGCGCGGTTGGACGAGGGGAGTGGGACAAGCTATCCCCACGTGCGCGTGAGGCGATGCTGAAGGACGCGCCCGAACTGGCGGTTGCCACCCACACGCCCTTCGACGTACACATGCCCCCGCTCACCTGCGATGACCTTGCCCGCGTCGAAGCCCCGGTGCTGCTAATGCGCGGCGAGCACAGCCCGCATATGTACACGCTCATCAACGACGAGCTAGCGCGGTGCTTGCCTGGGGTTGAGCAGGCGGTTATCCCTGGGGCGTCTCATGTGCTGCACGTGCACAACCAGGAGGAGCATGATAGGGTGGTGATGGGGTTCTTCGCTTCCTTCGAAGGGCCTCCATAGTTTCCACTTCTTGCAATTCAAAACGCGATAGTCTATCTTATGAGCGAACTCTAGTGAGTTGATAAGCTTTCGATTTAAGCAGGCTCCGCAAGTAACGATATACCTCAATCTGACATTTGTTTTCGTGAGCTGTACATATTTGGTACAATAATTATGTATGAACAAGCTATCTTAAATGGGTTTGAATTGCAAGTAAAAGGTGCTCCCTTCGTTCGATGGGCAGGTGGTAAGCGGTCTCTCTTAAAGTACCTTTTGCCTCTGGTCCCCTCTCACTTCGGGAGGTATTACGAACCGTTCCTAGGTGGGGGTGCCCTCTTCTTTGCGCTCCAGCCTGCCAGAGCCCAACTGTCAGATTCCAACGCTGATCTCATCAACTGTTACATCCAGGTTAGGGATAACCCAGAGGCCGTCATTAACGAGTTGAGACAGCTGAAGAATACAGCAGATGAGTATTATAAGATACGTGGGGATGTTCCTGAGGATTGCATTGCTCAAGCGGCGCGATTCATCTACCTTATGGCTCTTTCTTTTAACGGAATACATAGATTGAATGGTGACGGTAAGTTCAACGTGCCGTACAACCATAAGCCTCAAGCGGATTATTATGATCCTCAACGTATACGCGCCGCCAGTGTTGCACTTGCCTCAGCTAAGTTGAGTACCTGCGACTTTGAACAGGCTTTGACTACAGCCGAAGGGGGTGACCTCATATATTTTGACCCACCATACACTGTCGCACATGGTAATAATGGCTTCATAGAGTACAATGCTAAGATTTTCTCATGGACCGACCAAATTAAGTTGGCTCAACTTGCTACTGAGCTAAAGGACCGAGGTTGCGCGGTGATAGTGAGTAATGCTGATCATCCATCCATATTAGAATTGTATAAGGAATTCCAAGTCAAGCGAGTTAGTAGAAGCTCTGGGATCGCAGCGTCCGGTAAGTATCGTCGGCAAGTCACGGAATACATCTTTTACAATGAGGTAAAACATTCATGTTAGACAACATCGAAGCCGTTGAGAACTTGCGTGGTGTAGCCCGCGCGAGAGCACGCGACTATGAGACAAAAACTGTGGATCCGTTGCTAGTGGAGCAGGCTTTAGCTGAAGGTTGGCAAGTAGCTAAGCGGAACAAACGAACAGTCGCATTGACAAGAAAAAAGCCCCACGGGAAGCTTCTGGAAGATCGAGTCTGGTCGCTTTTCTATAGGATGGGTTTTGCATATATGTCATCTACTGGAGGTGGCATACTGCTTATTGATCCAAAAAACACCTCCGGTCCCAAGACCCAAATTGATGTTGTGGCTATCGACAATGAAGTCGCTATAGCAATTGAATGCAAGTCTTCCGAAAAACACAGCAAGAGATCACAATTCCAAGAGGAGCTAGGTAAGCACTCTCTGATACGCGAGAGATTTGTCTCTTCTGTCAACGCACAATTTGCTCCACCAAGCAAGCGACAGGCAGTGATAGGTATGTTTCTTTCTCAAGTGATCTTATCAGACAACGATAGAGCACGAGCGAGAGAGGCTAATGTCGTGCTTTTTGATGAGGCGGACTTAGCCTACTATGAACGGCTAGTATCTCATCTTGGTCCCGCTGCTAAATATCAGCTCCTAGCAGATATGCTACCTGGGAAGACTATCCAAGGATTATCTATACGGGTACCCGCTGTAAAGACCAAGATGGGAGGCTATACATGCTATACATTCTCCATCAATCCCGAGTATCTACTGAAGATTTCCTACGTTTCACATCGGACCAAAGGCAAAGCGTCCGATGTTAACACTTATCAGAGAATGTTAACTAAGTCACGTCTCAACCAGATACGACAATATATTAGTAATGATGGTATTTTCCCAACTAATATCGTCATTAATCTAGAAAAATACCCCAACCGCATTCGGTTCGAGCGTATACATCAAGGGAGTGAGAGCGGTGATACTGAGCATGGAGTCATGGGCTGGTTAGACATTCGTGCTGCATACAAGTCAGCCTGGATTATTGATGGACAGCATCGGTTATTCGCTTATTCTGGACACGATCGAGCGTCAAAAGGACGGCTCTCAGTTCTTGCATTCGAGGGATTACCGCCTAGTAAGCAGGCAGAACTCTTCATCGACATTAACGCCAAACAGAAGAGTGTAAATCGCTCTCTTCTTCAGGAACTTTATGCTGAACTGAATTGGGATGCAAAGGAGCCGGAGGCGAGAGTAGGAGCCATAATTTCTAAAGCAATTCAAGGGCTTGATGCCGACCCAAGTTCAGCTCTTTTCCACAGAATACAGACAGCAGACGCTGCTAAGGATCCAATTCGCTGTATAACGTTGACAAGTGTCTTCAGTGCAGTAGAAAGGGCTGATTTCTTCATTTCAAAGCAGAAGGAAGGGCACGTTATTGAGTATGGGCCGCTTTGGGGTGGTGACAACGACGCGACTCTCAAAAGGACTATGTTTATTCTAAAGCAATGGCTTGAGTTAATTAGAGGAGCAGTACCAGACTGGTGGGACAAAGGTGCTGGTCCTGGAGGTGGGCTCGCCATGAATGATGGTGTCACGACCTGTATTAACGTACTCAGTAGCGTATTTCGACATCTGGACGCGGGCGGTCAGAAACTCCTTCGCCTAGATGATGACGACTTATTCTCAAGTGTAAAGAAATATGGTGATGCGTTGAGTGACTATTTGGCCTCACTGTCGGAGGAAGAGCGTAAGCAGTTTCGGGATCTACGTGGTGGACAGGGGCAACTTATACGTACGAGGAGATGCCAGCAAGCTATACGTAACAATATTCCTTCATTTGATCCTCCAGGGCTTGCGGAGTTCATACGTCAAGAGAAAGCCCAAACCAACATTAAAGCGAAAGCCATAGTAGATCGCATTGAGACCACCTTGCAGAGAGTGATTCTTGATGAGTTGAAGAGAGAATATGGAGCAGACGAAAGCCAGTGGTGGATGTTAGGAATTCCCAAGCCAGTACGGCTAAAGGTAACACAAAGATTCGAAGATGATGATGGGAAACGAGGGGGTAGAGAGTATTACTTCGACCTGATTGATTACAGAGATATTGCACACCTGAATTGGAACGTGTTTGAGCCTATTCTTGCCTATGGAAAGGGTGGTAGCAAGGACAAACGTACGTCTTGGATGAGCTTTATAAATGAAAGAAGAAAACTAGTAGCACATGCCTCCGCAGCCATGTCAGTTTCAATTGAGGATCTGAATGAACTTGAATTGTATGACAAATGGTTGGAAGAGCAAATTAAGGGTGGTCAGATAGTAGACGATACAGCCGCTACATAGCGAGTAACTGGAAGCTAAAGGACTAAAGCTTCTCCTTCAGTCTCTTAATCCTTATATACGACTCCTCAATCCGCGTCTGCGAGATCGCCCCGCTTATCACGAAGCCCTTGATGATGTCGATGGCGCGGGAGGCGAGGTCGGCTTGGTAGGCGCGACTGGGGGTCATGGTGATCATGTCCACCCCGGCGCTGATGCTGAGGCCGAGGGCCTGTTGCAGGCTGTAGTGGCTGGTGATGGCCTTCATCTGCATGTCGTCCGAGAGCACCACGCCCCAGAAGCCTAGCTGCTCGCGCAGCAGGTTGGTGATGGTGCGGTAGGAGAGGGTGGCGGGGTGGTTGGGCTCGAGCCGCGAGTTGAAGATGTGGGCCGTCATCACAAGGTCGCACTCGCCCGCGCCGATGATGTGCCTGTAAGGCTGTAGCTCCTTCTCCGACCAGGTATCGCTCACATCCACGAAACCCAGGTGCGAGTCGGCGGTGGAGCTGCCGTGCCCCGGAAAGTGCTTGAGCGTGCACAACACCCCCTGCTCGCGGTGGGCCTTTATCACCTCCAGGGCGTGCTCCGACACGGCGGCGGGGTTGGCCGAAAAGCTGCGGCCCTTGCTCCCGATGATGGGGTTGCGTGGGTTGGTGTTCACGTCCACCACGGGGGCGAAGTTCACGTTGAGGCCGTGGGAGGCGAGGGTGCGGGCGGTCGCCTGCGCCTGGCTGCGGGTCACCGCCATGTCGTTGCGCGAGCCGAGGTACTGCTGGCTCACCGTGGCGGGGAAGCCGTAGCGGGTCTTGAGTCGCGCCACCTGCCCTCCCTCCTGGTCCACTGCGATGAGCAGGGGCAACGGCCAGCCGCTCGCCAGGTCGCGCAAGCCCGCCGTGAGCGTCTTTAGCTGGGTGGGGGAGGTGATGTTGCCCAACGCCGAGCCGTTGTAGTCCATCAGGAAGACGCCGCCCACGCCCCGGTCGCGCACGTCCCGCACCACGGGGTTGCTGGCTTGCAGAGTGCTGCCGGAGAAGCCAATCATGAGCATCTGAGCGATCTTGTAGTCGAGGGTCTCCTTTTTGCTGGGTGCCGCCCACGCACGCCCGGCCAGCGAATGCATGGCAAGCACCAACCCACTACCGGCCAGCGTGAGGAAGCGGCGGCGCGAGAAGGTGGAAGGTTGTTTGTCCTCCGGGAGTTGAGGTGGAGTGTCCGGGTGCTTCATACTGGAGAGTATAGCTAGCGGGGTAGTTCTAACTTCGGTTCTGCACCTTGCGAGAGGCGTTGCAGGTTGTCGCGGAAGCCGAGCGTCACCAACACCGCCCACAGTATCACGGCGGGCAGAGCCGTGGCTGATAGCTCGTTTACCACTACTAATATAACGGCAACGACCACCGCTCCGATAGTGCCCGCTACGGCCCCAATTACCATCAAGCGGGTGCGCAATATCCCAAGCAGCCCGAACACGATGGCCGCGAGCACCACCAGGGGGTGCAGTATGAGCATCGCGCCCAGGGCGGGAACGATACCGCGCCCGCCGCCCCATCTGCCCGACATGAGCCGCACCAGTATCGAGTAGTTGTGCCCCAGGATGGCGGCGGCCCCAACACATGCTACAGCGGTGGCAAGCCACACGTCATTCTCCCACCGGGGGATGTAGGCTAATAGCGCCGCCAGCGTGCCCTTTACCAGGTCCACGGCGAACACCACGGCGGCGGCCCCGATGCCGACGGCGTTCATGGTGTTGGTCGCCCCGGTCTTGCCGCTGCCCTTCGCCAGCAGGTCCACTCCCCGCACGCGGGCCAAGAGCAAGCCCGTGGGAATGGAGCCAAGCAGGTACGCCATGACGACAACGAGGACGAGTTGCAGCAGTTCCACTATCCCCGCCCCTGCTTCAAACTGAGTCTAAACGCCATACTCGTACAGTTGCTCGAACTGCAAGTGGAGGTCGTTGGTGGCCTGCCACATGGACGAGAGCGCTCGCCGGACGTTGCGTGCAGCGCAGGGAGGCAGGTCGTCCCGCGCGGCCAGCCGCTTGAGAGACTCGTAGACGCGAAGGAGTTCCTGCTCTTGCTCGGTCATGGGGTTGCCAAAGAGGTCGGTGTTGGTTTCGGGCATAGTTGCCTCCCGGTGGCTATCTTTAGTATCCCATTTCAGTATTGCGGAGGTAAGTAACCCCTAGGTGTTGCTTGTATTCACGAGAGGTCTATGCTCCATACTTCTTTGACGAAGTAACGCATCATCCCAGCGTATACAGCATGATCGGCTGTAATGTAACGGAAAAGCACTTTCAAGGCATCACGGGCGGGATCGCCAGGCTGAGTAAGTAAATACGCATCATAAACCTTACGCATTTCATCCAGCCTGAGCCATCTCCAGTATGCCAATTTTTCGCGATTCAGACCTAGATATGCTACAGTGTCGTTGAATGCTCGTTTAGTCGCAGCCTTTTTGTTCCTTGGCAAAAGCCAGACTCGTTTATTGACGTCATCTTCCTTCCATATGAAGAAGGATTCAGGGTCCACTAAATAGGGGTCCGGCAGGCCTGGTTTCTCTTCTAAGGCCCTCTTGATGAAGGTGGCCACAGGCAATTCTGCTGTATCAGTGACCGGGTCCGGCCCAAATGTGAGGGCAATCTGCCGCCATGTGGCTTTGTCTGGGTTATTGGGAAGAGGTGGTCGTAAAGTCAGTTTCTTACCATAAGTTGGAAAGTTAGTCTTCTTGTATGCCTGGTTGCAGAGCAAGCACGAGTACATATAGTTGTCGTAACAGTAGGCCAACCACCAATAATCTTTCTTGGGGCGAAAATGCTCCACGTCTCCGCGGTAGTCGGCGCTTGTGGGCGCTTCGCAATAAGCACATTTGTAGAAACTCTCGGTGGCGAGTTGCTCCTTTGCCTTGCCCCAGGACTTCTCGTTGTACTCTAATGGCGCATTGCCTTTGTTTAGCTTTTCCTCGAGCAAAGTCAGCTTCAAGGATACGGCACCCTCACCTGTAAAGTCCTTTGGGAAGGCATGTGCTGAACGTATCCGCGTCAGTTTGATCATTTCAGCCTCCGCACGCTTATAGAAGCCTGGTCCTGGCTGTTAGCTCGCTCTTGCTGCGACCTTCCCATCTGAGTTGCGTTGCTTGCTCTGTTCCGTCTTCTATCTCATTTGCGCCGAAACTATCTGCTCTCCAGAGTTTGCTTGATTTGTTCAAGTAACTCCAATTCTTTCTTCACGTAATCAGGTCGAGCGCCCCATTCGGGTAGCTCACCGATTTCTCTTCGTAAGTCTGTCAACCGGCGCTTCTCACCAGCGGTCAAGTCGGACCGGCGCTTGGCTGCGAGCCTTCCATATTCCTCCCGCATTGCCTCGACCTGTACGGAGTCTGCTGTCTCGACACCAAAGATAGGGCTGAGGAGAAAATCGTCCAGTGCCATAGCACGCGGCTCTCCCAGGAACTGTTCAAGCTCTGCGGGGCCTGACAGTGACGGTCTGCGCATTACGAACAATTCGCCCGGCCCTGCCTGGTGGGCTGTCAAAGGCGAATGTGTGGTTGCGACAATCTGGAACTGGGGAAGTTTCACCGTCAGGTAATGAACTAGCTGGCGCTTCCAAACCGGGTGGAGATGTAGGTCTATCTCATCGATGAGAAGTAGTCCTCTCGTGGAGAATGGGTTCTTATAGTCCTTAAATATTTCTGTGATGCGGTAGAGTAGATCTCCAAACCAGGCGGCTACGTTTTGATAACCGTCGCTTAACTGTCGAAGCGGGACCGTGCCATCGGGCGTTGAAAATATAAGCTGCCGCTCTTGCCTGTCTATTCGCTCGAAATGCACATCCGGCAGCAGGTCTTCCATCGCGGCTTCGACCATACTGAGTCCGCGGTTTCCCCTGCGGTAGTCCAGGTCCATTGCCCAGTTTTCCAGCGATACCAGTACGGCATCTGGTGAAAACAAGGTGGCGACGTTCTGTGCTCTCTGCGTGCGCATGCCACCAGTTCTCATAGGGGTGGAACGAATGCTTTCCTCATTGGTGATGCGTCTTGACACCCCGTAGCCTATTGTCATATAGTTACGGTCGGCATGCTCTAGGGCGCTGTCCAGAGCATCTAGTGACGCACGATTGCGATCAAAAACGTCGCGCGTCTTATCTCCTCGTCTAATGATTAGCTCCACCTCGCGTAGCTCTCCCTTTGCTGTGGATAACTCCGCAAAGATCCGGCAGACATCTTTCCTTAATCTGACCCATTCATCCGGCGCGTTGATCAACTCAGCAAGCGCATCACTGCCCGCTAGGAGCATTGCGATTGCGCGTAGGACAGTACTCTTCCCGGTTCCATTTTCCCCCACCAGCAACGTCCACTTACGCGTATCACCACTTGGCGTCTGAAATGGGAGCTCCAGGTGCTCAATTGATTTGATATCCTCGATGACTAGATGTCTTAGAAACATGGCTACTTTCTCCCACTTGCTGCGCCTGCGGTCGCATGAGTCCTGATGCAATCCGAGATAGGTCCCAGTCTGCTGCACGTGCGCTCTGCGACGTTCCGGATGGTGTCGTCAATGATTGTCGCTACCGCATTTTAGCACATGCCTACAAGGACCTCTATATACCCTTAGCGGCTGTATTCGGCCGACGGTCGCGCGTCAACCAGCCTCTTGGCCTTTAGCTCGAACCTGGGCAGCGAGCCGTATTCCACACGGTCCACGTTGAAGCGCAGGCCCTCGTGCGCCTCGGCAAGGTCCTTGGACAGCTTGAGGTGCAGGTCGAGCCACTCATCCTCGAAGTCTGGCTTGATCTCCACCTTCACGGTGATTTCGTCGGTGCGCCTGTCGGTGCGCCAGATGTAGATTTGGAACTCGTCTATGGCCGCATACTCGCGCACGATGGACTCTACAGCGCGTGGGTAGACGTTCGTGCCGCGTATGAGCTTCATGTCGTCCCAGCGGCCCCGGATGCCGCCGTCGTAGATGTCCCAGGTGCGGCCGCAGTCGCAGGTGGAGGCGGGCACCTTCATTACCATGTCCTTGGTGCGGTAGCGTAGCACCGGGATGAAGCCCCGCCCGAACGAGGTCACCACCCGCTCTCCAAGCTCCCCATAGCCCACAGGGTTGCCCGTGTCGGGGTTGATGACTTCCTCGATGTAGTGGTCCTCGATGATGTGGGTGCCGCCCGGCTGGTGGGAGCACTCGAAGATCATGATAGTGCCAAGCTCGGTCATGCCCGCCGTGTCGCCCGCTTTGGCTCCCCAGGCCTCCTCAAGCTGCCTCTTGGCGGCTGGGATGGAGCCGGCAGGCTCGCCCGACAGTATCAGCTTGTCCACCTTGCTGTCCCTGGCGAGGTCAATGCCCATCTCGTGCGCCTTCTGCCACATGTTGAGCGCGTAGGTGGGCGTGGAAGCTACTGTGGTGACCCCTAGCTCCACTATCTGCTTGATGCGCGACTCGGTGGGCTGCGCGCCGCCGGGGATGACCAGCGCGCCCATCTTCTCGCAGGCGTAGTGCGCGCCCCAGAAGCCGATGAACGAGCCGTAGCCGAAGGCGAAGTAGACGGTGTCCTCCGGGCGGATGCCGAAGGCCCATAGGCCGTAGCACCACATCTCGCTGATCCAGTCCCAGTCCTTGGTGCTGTCGAGCACGCGAATGGGGGTGCGCCCCGTGGTGCCGGAGGTCAGATGGTAGCGTATAGCGTTGCGCGGGTCGGTGGAGATGATGTCACCGAACATCGGCTTGTCCACCAGTGACTGCATCCACTCCTCGCGGGTCATAAAAGGGATGCGGCGCAGGTCGTCCAGGGTCTCTAGCTGGCGGGGGTGGAAGCCTGCTTCGTCAAAGCGCCGTCTATGGAAGGGCACGTTTGCGTAGGCGTACTCGGCCAGGCGGCGCAGCTTGGCGAGTTGCAGCGCCTCCAGCCTGTCGCGGGGCAGGGTTTCGGTCTTGGGGTTCCAGTACTCCGAGTATGGCATAGTGACCTCCTTGTCCAACTATGATCTCTCACATGTTGTGCTTACAATTGGCAGCTTGTAAGTATGATTATTTAGATAAGTATCTCCGCGCTGCAACACCTCCGGCCAGGGCCATGCCTGCTGCCGTGAGAACCAATATCGTCAATTGCGTTGAGTCCCCTGTTCGGGGTCTACTTATCCTGGTAACCCCTTCCAGGAAGGTTAAATCCTCCTCGGCAAGTTCAACTGCGCGCGTTCCGGAACACCCACCGTAATGGGCGAGGAGAATTGGGTCTCCACTGGTTGAGCTTGCATACACGAGGTACTCCTTACCTGTGATGAAACCCGAACCGGGCGCACATGAGTTGTAGAGAATGAAGCCCTGCGGAGTGGTAAAGTCAGATGTATAGTATGCCTTTACCACTGGGCTTGTGGTGCCCTTCCAGTTAGTGGTCACCTCAAAGGTATAGGTATTCTTTGTATAACCCATACCATCTTCAAGGCGGGTAGCCTTTTGCGTTTCCAGGTTGACGACTCGGCCGGAGAAGACGACATCCGCACCTTCGTACTGACTTTGCGGTGAGTAAGAGGCGCAACTGCATGCCAAAGCGGTCCCTGGTGCCCGCAATTGTATGGAGAAGAGAAGAGACGTAAGCAACAATATCGCTAGTATCTGGCTTCTTTTCATCTGCTGACTTCCTTCCACCAGGTGATTCTTTATCGTCAAACCGAATGTCTGCCTACTCCTCCGCCCTCATCTTAATCTGGCCGCCATCCGCAACTCCCCTGACCTGTTCCGCGAACTGCCGCAGGAACGCGAGCCTTACCGCCATCGGTACAGCCGTGACCGAGACACCCGACTTGGCCTCTACCGTGCAGAGGGGCGGGTAGACGTGCAGTAGCTCCCCAGGCTGGAGCGTGCCGCCACTAGCCAGGAACTGACGGAGCAGTTGCAGCCCCAGGTACTGGTCGGGGTTCGCCTGGGCCGCTTCAAGGAACTCGATGAGGCCGATGCGGAGCGATTCGATGTCGCCCGTTTCCGCGTAGAGCCAGTGCACTATGCCGTCCCGGAGCAAGTACTGGTCGCCTATCGCGTCCTGAGCGAATGGCACGTCGGTGGGGAGCATGTTGGGGTAATGTTCGTGAAAGGCAAGCTCCCCTGTCATCGCTTCCCCGATGGAATGCCATTCAGGCGCCACACAAGCACCCCTCACGTGCAGTCCTCCGCCGAACTGTATGAAGCCGTTGATTTGCTCAAGCAGGTTCCGAAGGTCGGGAGGCAGCGGGTCAAGCAGCCCTGAGTCGTCGTTCGGGGGGCCTTCATACGTGACGTCAACTAACTGCATTGGGTGCTGTCTCCCTCTCCTTGCTCACCGCCGCTGGCTCTATAGTATCACCATTAGGGTGTAGTCGCGCTACCAACCAGGCGCTTGGGGCTAGTAGGCATGTAGCGAGCACATAAATAGCTGTTGATGGCTATCACCCTCGCCTTCGTAGCAGTGTTGTCGCGGCCCCGCCGAGCACTGCACCACCAATTGCCGCTATCAAGATCCATATGACCGTGTTATCGCCGCCCTCGTTAGACCCTGGTGGAATGGCTGTAATACTGGAGGTGACAGTAGCGTCGGGCCGGGTAGTCGGTGCCGTTGATGAGGCTGTTACGCCGGGTTGCTCCACCGCTCCTGGTGTGGTGGGGGTGATGGTAGGCGCGGCTATAGCTGCACTGGCCTCGGTGGGCGGCATGACGGTAGCAGCCGGTGTCGGCAGATCAGGCATCGGTGTAGGTGTAGGTATCGGAATGTCTGGCACGAAGGTGGGCGTGCCAAGCGGGAGAGGCTGGCTGGTCGCGGCATCCATCTCCCTGTACAGGTCCTGGGCCGTCTTGTTCTGCGGGTCGAGGGACAGGGCCGCGCTTATCTCGTTGAGGATGCGCGCTATCCACGGGTCGCCTTCGTCGGGGAAGGCTTGTACCGCCAGTTGGTCCCACATGAGCAGAGCAAAGTCGGCGTGTACCTGGGCGTCATTAGGTTGCAGGTCGATAGCACGCGCATAAGCCTGGTGGCTGAGTGCGACGAATGGGTCGCCGGCCATGATAGGGTAGCGGTTCGTTGTGGCCGCGTCGTATGCCTCTGCCAGCCTCACCCACACCTGTGGGTCCATGGGGCTTGCCTCTGTCGCGGCACGGGCTTCGAGGATGGCCTGCCAGGTAGCAGGCGCAAGCACAGTCACCTCGAGGTTGCTTTCGCGGGTCGGCTCGAGGTTGTCCCAGTGCCAGCGAATGAAGTTGCCGTCGAACCTGCCTCCGGGCGTGGTCTCGCTTTCGGAGTATTGCAGCACATTCTCGCTTGTGGCTGTGTATGGCAGGCGAACGCTGATGTCTACGGAACCAATTGAGTCCTTCCACCCCGCGCCGGTTTCCAGGATATAAGTGAACTGTTGAGCAGGTGGATAGCCTGTACCAGAGATTGTATAGAGCACGCGGATGCGTACCTCTTCACCTGGTGGGAAGGTGACATCGAAGGTGGCCCAACGAATTGGTGGTGCTTCCGAGCGAGTTGGATTGGTGGTGGTTAGAATACCAGTGTTGACGGCACTTCCGTTTACGCTGGCCTCAAAACCCTGGACCTCCGGGTACCTTCCGAAACCACTGCCTTGTCCGCTCGGATCCATAAGGGGGAAGCGCACCTGCATCTGCTCGGCTGAATCGCTCGTGTTGAGCATGATGAATTCACACCTCACCTCAGCTATGGCTTCATCATTGTTGGCCGATACATGTAGCACTACCTCCTCCGCCTGCATCCTGACCTGTGTTGTGCCCTCAGCCGGGCTGATGTTGCTGCCAGGCGGCTGCTGGGGCGGAGCGACGTCGGCGAAGCCAATTCTAGCTGAAGTGGCTAAGGCGAACAGCAAGGCCAGCGTGCCTATCAGGATTCCCGCCAGGCAGGCCATCCGCCCTAGTGTTACACGGTGTGGGTAGTTCGTCATGCTATGATCTCCGGCGATGGATGTTGGAATGTGTTGAATGGGTAGCACAATCCGGCTGCCAGTTCGGTGTCTATGTACGGTCTTGTTGCCGTTCCACAACTTTGCCGTCAGCCGTTCTGTCGACACTGCCCTGGTTGGGACCAGTAGGTTTCGGTTCTCGCCCGACCAACTCCCGCGCGATAATAATCCTCTGGATGTGGCTGGTGCCCTCATAGATTTGCAGACCCTTGATATCGCGGTAGTATCGCTCGACCGGGTACTCGTTGGAGTAGCCCCGGTTGCCGTGAAGCAGCACCGCTTCGGAGGCCGCGCGCACGGCGGCTTCGGTGGCGAAGAGCTTGGCGATGGAAGTGGCTTTGGTGGCGGGCAGGCCCCGGTCCTTCGTCCAGGCGGCCTTGTAGACCAGCAGGCGGGCGGCCTCCACGTCGGCGGCCATGTCAGCGAGTGAAGCCTGCACCATCTCGAAGTCGGCAAGGCGCTGGCCGAACTGGCGTCTGTCCTTCGTGTAGGCTACACAGGCGTCGAGGCATGCCTGCGCCACGCCGACCGCGCCCGCCGCGACACCCAGCCTGCCCCGGTCCAGCGCCGACATCGCCACTTTGAAGCCCTGCCCTGGCTCCCCCAGCATGGCTGAGCGTGGCACCCGGCAGTCGCGCATGGTGATACGAACGTGCTCCGAGGCCCGGTGCCCTAGCTCCACGCCGGGCATGGGTTCTCGCTGAAAGCCCGGCGTGTCCGTCTCCACAAGGAAGGCGCAGATGCCCCGGTGTTTGGCCTCCCGGTCGATGCTGGCGAAGACGATGGCGAGGTCGGCGCTGGTGCCGTTGGTGATCCAAATCTTCTCGCCGTTGAGGAGGTAGCCATCGCCGTCCTCGGTGGCGGTGGACTCCATCCCGGCCACGTCTGAGCCTGCGTTCGGCTCGGTGAGGGCGTAGCAGCCTATCCACTCGCCGGAGGCCAGCCTGGGGAGGTAACGCCGCTTCTGCTCGTCGGCGCCCCAGTCCTGTATGCAGCCCGCCACCAGCCCGACATGCACCGTGAGGAAGCCCCGCACCGAGGAGTCGGCCCGCCCAAGCTCCTCGCAGATGAGTGCGTAACCCAGGTAGTCCATGCCCGCGCCGCCGTACTCCGGCGCGACAATAGCTCCCAGGAAGCCAAGCTCGCCCATGCGCGGCACGAGGTGCAGGGGGAATTCGCCCCGCTCGTCGGACACGCGCGAGATAGGGGCAACCTCCTGCTGCGCGAAGTCGCAGGCGAGGGTCTGTATACGCTGTTGTTCTGGTGTCAGTTCAAAGTCCATAGACCACCACTTGCCTCGACCAGGTTAGCACGTCACTAGCGCGCCTCTGCCCGAGAGCACCCATGCATCCAGGTGACTCTCCGCAGGATTCCACTTCTTTGGCTCAAGCGAGCCGCCCCAGACCGGCAGGCGAGCCGTATCCTCCGGCAACTCCAAGATATGCTGCTCTACCCCATGTAGAAGGACAAACTTCGACGAGAAATCGGTGATAGCGGCTTCGATTATCTCTGCACCTGCAACTTTGCCCGCCAGGTCGTCCCAGTCCTCATCACCCCCAAAGTTGCTGTACAGCGGGCGGCGAATGTGATATTGGTTCGGGTGGGCCTCAACCCATTCGCCATCGAGCAGCAACCACTCACCCGCGCCCCACAGCGTCAGCACCAGCCATTCCCTCGGGTAGCGTCCCTTCGCCGCTAACTCCAGGCCGAAGAAGCCCGGCCCGCCCATGCCGTAGCTGCCACGATAGCTCCACCTGATGATCCTCCGCCCCAGGATGCGTTTGAGGCCTACCCAGCGTAGCGTCTTCGGTCGTGGTCCTCTGGATCGGTGTCTGCGGCTGACCTCCATGCACCTGACGATGTTATGGCCTTCTTGTGCCTCCTCCATTCAAGCACCTATCATCCAGAGGTTCCCAGCACCGCTATACCCTCTATCTCCACAAGCACTTCGTCCTCGTAGAAGCGCGATACCTCCAATAATGCGGTGGCAGGGTAGTAACGGCCGAAAGCCTCCTGGTGCACCCGGCCTAGCTCCTTGAGGTGGGCCTTGTAATCGTCTCGGTCCTTCACAAAGATCGTCATCTTGACGATATCTGTTATCTTACCTCCCGCCTCCTCGACCACGGCCTTAAGATTGTCTAACACCTGCCTGTACTGCGCCACCACGTCGCCCGGCCCTACAATGTTTCCCTCCCGGTCGGTGGCGACCTGACCCGCGATGAAGAGCATGCGCTGGCCCATAGTAAGAATACCGTAGCTGAAGCCCGTGGGTTGTACCAATGTCCGCGGGTTGATCACTTTGTGGGGGCTTGTTTCCCAAGGGAGGCCTATGGGGTTAGGCGTTTCCTTTTGGTAGGTTCCTGCGTTGCCCCGTAGCTTGATC
>JALZHG010000282.1:0-3601 GCA_030914045.1 Chloroflexota bacterium
CTCGAATGCCTCCATGCTCTCCCTTTGGGCCTCCCGCCAGGCGGCGAACCCGTCGAGCAGGGTGGGGAACATCTCCGGCGGGATGAAGAACTTCGGTTCGACGAGCACGAACACACGCATAGCTCTATACCTCCTTTTCTCCTTGCCTTCACCCGCCGGCATGATGCCACCGGACAAAGGTCAGTGCATCCCCCAAATGAGCTAGATCGGCTGTGGATAACCAAAAAAGACCAGAAAAAGCCGGGGCTAGAACGCTAAGGATGCCCCGCCCCAGCCGAGTCTCTACGGCGCTGGCTATGACAGCGATACTCAGGCGACGACCGTCGCCTCGACACTGCCTAGCCCCTCCGCCGTCACGCGCACGCTGTCGCCGGGCCGCACGGGGTACAGACCTAGCGGCGTCCCCGTCAGGATGAGCTGCCGCGGGCGCAAGGCGAGGTCGTAGGCTGCGAGGTTCCGCTTCAGCCACTGCACTGACCCTGCCGGACCACCAGGTACGCCCGACATGGGCCCCTCCTCGACCGTCCTACCATTGATCTCGACCTGCAGCGTGCCGGTCAAAGGCTCCTCGCCGTGCCACTGTGTACCTTCCGTGGCGGGGAGCACCACGCCGGCGTGCAGACCGTTGTTGGCGATTAGCTCCTGCAGGTTTCTGGGCTCGGATCGGAAGACGTAGTTGTGCAGCTCGATGACCGGGAAGACGCGCGCTATCTCGGCGTCGTCCCCGAGCCGGACGGCCAATTCGCCCTCGATAGCGAGATTGGCGTACAAAGCGTAGGAGAGCTCCGCTCCTGAGGGATAGAGCTCGGTTTCGTACAGAAAGCCGCGGACGGGGCCGTCCATGCCGAACTGCTCGCGGATGTTTGGGCCGGTAGCGCCGACCTTGTAGCCGGCCACCGGCTCGCCCTCCGCAGCGCGCAAGCTCGCTACCTGAGCCTGGACGGCGTAGGCGTCGTCCAACGTGAGGTGGGGACGATCTTCCTCTCCGAAGAAGGTCCCGGGCGTACCAGCCCGGTAGTCTGCCAGTTGTCGGGCGGCAAGCCCGCGCACAGAGAAATTCATCCCTTTACCCCCGTCGTGCCTTCTCTAAGGCTCCCACCAACCCGGTCGGCCTCCCCGGCTATCATTCCCGTGCCACCCGAGCTTCGAGGCACCATCTTACCCCACGGTCGTAGCGAATATTCGATGAGGAGATGACGATAGAGAGGCGGGATCCATTCATCGGACATGTTCTAGGCAGAGCCTCCTTCACACCGACGAGTTTAGCGTCCATCACACCCGCAGGGCCGAGGCAAACGTTGAAGCCTAGTCCCGTTGTCGTAATCGGCGTTCGCCTTGGCCGCGCGGTCGCGAGCAACGGCCACCTCTGGCTGCGCCTTCCCGCGCGGCCGAGGGAGCCGACGGTAGGTCAGCAAGGCTCCAAGAGTTGCCGTCGTCTCTGCTACAGATTTCTTAGCCGGTTGCACCGAAAACTGCTCTGGATTCATCGCTGATTCATCGCTACCGGCTACGCTGACTAGGTCATGTGGGACAAATGGGCAGTTCTCGGGGCTCCTCGAAAGACAAGGAGGAACTAAATGGTGGCGGGGACATCGATGCGGACTTAGGACGACTGTTCATTAAGGCCAACCATCCGACACCCAGCGATGTCACCAGGCAACTGGGGCACATGTGAAGGGTAGCAACGAGTATGGATACGCTAGTCTATTTTTGAAAGGATTCTATGTATGATGTCGCAAGTACAGTTCTCGCGCAGCTAGTGAGAAGTGTACAGCAGGCACCTGGCTGGTTCCCCCTTACGGTAGTCTGCTATCTACTGTTCGTTTACGCGGTGCCACAGAATGCTGCTGTTCTAGAGGTACAACTTGCTGAACATAAGGAGTTGCTCGTGGGGGCGGTTGTACTCATTCTCTACCTAATAGGTGACGCGATAGATAAGCCCGCCTGGAAACACTTCGAGCCTAAGCGGTATCTGGACCATTACCGACGTAAAGCAAGGGCAGCACTGGTGCTGGAGGGCGGAATCTATAGTCCAAGTTTTTTCCGGAGCGCTGTCATGCCTTCGTTAGTTGTGGGTGTCGCTCTCATACCCCTAGGATCACCAGTCTGGGGAACGTTGGCTATCGTTGCGGCTCCGATATTGCTGTTCATCTACATTCGGTTAAAGACTAGACACATGCGTGATCTGTATGAGCTTAGCGAATGTCTCTCGACAAGAGCGGAGTATCGATCACAAGACCTCCCGAACGGTATTCGACTGTTCTTCTGGGATGGGCAGTTTGTTGCCTCCGGCTCTCCTCCAACCAAACACGCCTAGACATCAACAGTCTAGGGTTGAGCAACCCGTCGCTGTCTCTTGTGCTTCGACTTGCGAGCAACCTACCCCTCCTTCGCCTTCTCGCGGGCCTCGCACGGTTGGAGACGACGATGGTGAAACCGCCGGCTTCGCGTACATAGGTTCTCAAAGTGGCGCACGACACCTCTAGGGGCGTAGGCTGTCCGGAGGACGAACCGACCAGCAGAGAGGACGATATATGGCTACCGAGGTTGAGGTCATGGGCGAGAGACTCCTGCGTGGGTTCAACGAGGAGGCCTTGGGCAACACGGAGACCGCCGTGGTCGCGGCTGAGGCAGCGCGGAGGGCGGGCTTCGATCACGGCTCCGAGGACTACGAGGCGGCGCTGAGCTACCTCTTGGATTCCGGCTACCTGAGGCCGGCCGCCGTCGTCGGAGGAGAGGGGTACAGCATCACGGTCGTGGGCGTGGAGAAGCTGGCAAGGGAGTGAGCCCGAACGGATTTCTGGCGCGGCGCCATCGGCACCGACCAGCGCCACTTACGGCTCACCAAGCAGTAGCTTGCCTAGCACACTACCAAGAGGAGAGAGCAGCGATATGCACTTCGAATACACCATGGTGATTAACCAGCCCGTGGAGAAGGTCTTTGGCTACGTGTCCAATCCAGCAAGCCTCCCAGAGTGGCAAGGTCCCCCAACCGAGATACGCGATCTACAACAGAGTACGCCAGATCGGCTAAGGGAGGGCGATAGGTTCACGACCGTCCTCCAGTTCCTGGGCCGACGGTATGAGACTCCCACTGAGGTAAGCGCCTACGAGCCGAACCGGCGCCTCTCTTATCGGGGCACCGGAGGCCCAGTGCCCACGCAGATGACCTTTGTCTTCGAGGAGGTGCCAGGGGGGACACGCTTCACCCATAGTCAGGAAGTCGAGCCGGGAGGCTTCTTCGGGCTGGCGGAGTCCCTCTTTGAGATAGAAGCTAAGCGGCAGCTAAGGAACGATCTGGAGACGCTTAAGGATTTACTGGAAGCGAACGAGTAGCCGGATGCTCCTCCGGCAGGGGACCGCTACCCGGTCCTCGACGGCGTCCATCCTGGTGGGTTCGATGATCGTCTCGACCCCTCTCTACCCTATTTGCTACTCTTCCTTTCTGCTCTCTAACTCGTTAGCCGCTTCGCTTATGATTCTGATAAGCTCCTCGTCGCTCATCTCGGAGACATCGACTGGGGCTTCTTGAGAACCGGTACGGTCTCCCGATTGTGCTGATTGCTCTTCCGGTATTTCGGTCCCTGGTGTTGCAGACGGT
>JALZHG010000282.1:3611-3938 GCA_030914045.1 Chloroflexota bacterium
TCCCCGGACGCCCCCAAGGTGTCACCCCCCTCGACGTTTACCGTCTCACCGGCATCCTCACCCTCAACGAAGGCCACCACGTCCTCGTAGGTCTCTAGAACTGTTACCTCTCCCTGTTCTGAAGCGTTGACCATGACGGTCTGGCTGACTCCCGCTCTATCCGCGTTGGTGATGGTGGCCATCCAGTAGAGGGTCTTGTCTTTAACTACTGGCCTGGGTTCGAGTATGACCGCGTTTTGGCCCCATTGGTAGTTGGGGAAGGTAGCCTGAGCATAATCCAGAGCCTTGTTGACCCCGATTAAGGCGCTGCCCGTGTCGGGTTTGAAG
>JALZHG010000098.1:0-4764 GCA_030914045.1 Chloroflexota bacterium
CCATGATTACGGGCAACAGGCAGACAGCCAGGAACTTGAATCTCATCTCTGGGCGTGCAGCACCTTCAACTCCGACACCACCCTGCTGAGAAAGTCGTCGGCGTTGCGCACGATGCCGAACGCCTGGTGCGTACCCCGGTCCATCAGCTTGTGTATCACCACTTCCGCCTGGTCCACCACTATAGTGTAGACCGGCTCGATCTTGCCGTCGCGCTCGATGAAGGTGGGCAGCATGTTGCCCGTGGCGATAGAGTGTAGCATCGTGGCGAGCATCACCACCAGGGTGGCCCCCTGCGTGAAGAAGCGCATCTTGTCCTGGGCTTCCAGCGCGTCGGTGATGACGCCCGGCAGGGGGCCGTCGTCGCGTATAGAGCCTGCCAGCAGGAAAGGCACTCCATGTTCCACCAGCGCGTGCATGATGCCATCGCGTATCAGTCCGTTCTGCACCGCGCCCGCTATGCTCCCGGCCCCGCGTACCGTGTTGATAGCGTCCATGTGATGCCGGTGCCCGCCGGAAATAAGGTGGCCTTCGACATCCATACCGAGCGCCGTGCCGTACAGCGCCTGCTCCAGGTCGTGCACTGCCACCGCGTTGCCCCCGAACACCGCCCCCACGTAGCCATTAGCTATGAGCCAAGCCATACTCTCCCGCGCCCCGGCATGCACCACCGCAGGCCCCAGCACCCATATGCTCCGGCCGTTGCGCCTCCTGTCCCACATCAGCAATTCCGCTATGCGCCTGTAGTTCAGCGGCCGCTCCCGTGACGCCCCGCTCGCCATGAACCGGAAAGCCTCGGCGCTGGGATCGCTGCCCACAGGCACGAACCCTGTCGAGTGCACCAGCAGCCCCGTGCTGCCGTCCTCGGCCATACCCACGACCACCGACTGCCCGGCGCGTACCTTGCGCATCTCCACGCACACGAAGCCCGGCTCCTCGTGCTTGGCCTTGTCCTCCCACACGATGCAGGCGTCCATGCGCTGCCGCCGCACCAGCTTCCACTCGCCGTTGCGCTTGATGTACGTGGGGAAATTTGTAGAGGCGTAGAAGGTGGTGGGGGCCAGGCCGTCGGCGGGGGCGGGTTCGGTCGCCTTGTCAGGGGCGGCCTCGAATGCGGGGCGGGTGAAGTCGGGCGGCGTGTAGGTCAGGTCGAAGATATACTCTGGCAAGTGCTGTCTCCTTGGTGGGGTTATATCTATATAGCGCACGTTTAGGGGTACTGTCCAGCCAAGCGTAGAGCGTGATAGCGGCAGGGCAAAATAGCTGTCCTCCATACTTCAGGACTAATGTTCCGCGCCTCCGCGCTCAGGATGGGCTGCTTGGGAACGGCAAGCGTTGGATCATGGGTTATCGTTATTTGGAACCGTAACTTCCTTAATCAGAAACTAACATTCCATTATGACGTATATGTATTGACGGGCTTGGCATGATCAAATATCTGCTAAACAGAGGAGATAAAATGGTTAGCTTAGAATTCGTCCAACAGGTTACTTTGGTAAGTACTCTGCTGCTCGGCTTCTCCTTTGCGGCGCTAGCGCAATTCCTTGCCGCACGGGATGACAAACGTGGCATACTTTCAGTTACTATTAGCTTGTTCATTATCTCTGCTGCTTGTATGCTTGTCACTACATGGATAGGGATGTGGGTGCAACCAGTTATAGCCTACTGGCAGAGTAGACCTATTGAGGAAGTGCCACAAAGGGTGCTGGATTCAACTCGGAACTTGGTCAACATGTCGGCGTTTCCGTTTTTCTCAGGCTTGCTACTTTTCTTGATCGCCTTTAGTTTGATGGGTTGGTTGCGTTCACGTGCGGTGGGTATAGTTTCTACGTTTACTGTCCTTGTGGCTATTGTTACCATGTTGCTGGTATGGAGCCTGATTGGCAACGGATCCTAAAAAACATGCCTTATAAGAGAACGTCACGCCACGTTGATAGCTGCGTTGATCTTAGTAAATCTACACAGACCCTTGAAGCCGAGCAGCCGCCTCCCCGCCCGGCGCGATCTCCTTACGGGCCGCGTACACCAGGCTGACCACCCCCAGCGCCGTCAGCACCGCCGCCACTGGAAAGATGGTAAACACCCCCACCTGTGTGATGACGCTGCCCACGCTCGCCCCCACAATCGCCCCGACGTTCACAGGCAGGTACGCGAACGACATTACCCGCCCCCGCACCTCCTGCGGCGCGGACGCCGACAGCACGCTGAACGAGATGGCGAACACCGCCGACCCCAACCCGTTGATAGCCGCCCACAGGATAGCGAACGGCACGATATCTCGCGTTAGCAGCGGCAAAGGCCACAGCAGCACCAGCACCCCCGAACCGATGAACAGCGTGCGCCAGTGCCCCACCCTGTCCGCCAGCCAGCCCAATAGCGGGCTGAGTACCATCGTCACCAGGCCGCCCACGCCCACTACTATGCCCGTGGCCGTGCCCAGGTACTCCTTCGGCCCCTTGTAGACCTCCTCTATGGCAAGCGTGATGAAGGAGAAGGCCAGCATCCACCCCGCGAAGAGCATGAACAGTGCGGGGAAGAGCGCCCGCAGCCTCAGAGAGCGCCAGATGATAGCCAGCGATTCGCCCGCCATACCCAGCAGCGACCCCCGGTTGGTGCCCACAAAGCTGTCGCGGTAGCCGAACGACATGGCGAGAATGATGAGCAGCATGATGACGGAATCAATCGCCAGCAGGGCCGGGAAGCCCCAGGCGTCCACTACCGGCCCTCCCAGCAGCGGTCCCAGGAACGCCCCCAGCGGCGACCCACCGCTCATCACCGCGAAGGCGAACCCTACCCGGTGTTGAGGCGTACGCTCGGCCAGCGTGGTGAGCATGAGGCCGCTGTTGCCCAGCGCGAACGACTGTATGGCCCTGCCCGCCAGGAAGAGCCAGATGTTGCCCGCTAACAGCGCCACCACACCCGCGAGCAGGTGAGCCACGAACGAGCGCACTATCACCGGCTGTCGGGCGTAGCGGTCGGCCAATGCGCCCCACAACGGCAGGAACGGCAACCCGATCAGGCTGGTGATTGCGGCGCTGGCCCCGGTCCAGGCCCTGATGTCCTCCGGGGCCGTTACTCCCAGTTGAGGCAGGTAAAGAGGCGTGAAGACGTTCATCTGGTTCCAGAAGCCCGCCTCCACGATGCTGGCTATCGTAAACAGGGCCAGCAACCCACGCCAATTTTGGATTGGAGCTTTTCGACCGCGCATCGGGGCAGACATAGCGGTCTACTCGCCCAGCGCGGCGGCTATGAGCGCAGCCATCTGGGCCAGTTCTTCGCTTGAAGGCTGTAGCGGTGGGCCGCCCCCGGCTCCCGGCAATATGTCGGCGGCCTGTTGCAGGGGGATGACGTGGACGTGCGTGTGCGGCACTTCAAAGCCTACCACAGCCAGGCCAACCTTAACGGGGTTGGTGACCTTGTTCACCGCCTCCGACAGCCGCTTCACAACCATCATCACCTTCAAGTAAAGATCGTCCTCCAGGTTGTAGAAGTCGGGAACGTGTTTCCTGGGGATGACCAGCAGGTGCCCCGGCTGCGATGGCCGGATGTCCATGAATGCCACCACCCACTCGTCTTCGTAAACCTTATGGCTGCCTATCTCGCCGTTGATGATGCGGCAGAATATGCAGTTGCTGTCGCCGTCCAAGTGCTCAAACCTCCAACATTTAATGTCCAGGTGTGCTTATGTGAGGCTGACAAACCCCAGCAGCGTTTCCGGGAACTCGTCCGTGATGATGAGGAAGCCTTCGCCATCAAACGCCACCAGCCCCTCCCAGTTGCGGGTGTGCTCGGCATCCATCAGCCGTAGCGGGATGGGTGCCCGGTCCACCAGTGTGATGCCGCTCTCGGTGTACTGGAACTGCACCAGCCTCTCCACTGCCCCGGTGCGCGCGTGAGTGGCACCCATGCCCCAGCGCGCCGAAATCTGGTCGGGGCCGGGTGCGTAGTCGCCCTTGTCGCCCGGCCAGAAGAAGTTGACCGCCCAGAAGCGGCCCTGCTCGTCGGCTGGCGTAGCGTCGGTGATGCGGTACTCAAGGTGTGGGAACGGCACCGTATTGACGTGGTTGAAGGCAAGGTCTAGCACGTACGCCTCCGGCTGAGGGTTGACGTTGACGCCGTTTGCTTCGTATATCGCGATAAGTTTGTCCCCCGCGTGCACCAGCGTCTCGTAAGAAGCGTTTGGCACCTGCGCCTGGGGCTTTATCGACACCAACGTCTCAGGGTGCAGGCGAATGGCGCTCAGGTTGCTCTCTACCGTGCCAGCCACGATGTAACCAAGCATCTTGTGCCGCTCCGGCTCGGCCTCCACGGTCACAAACACCCGGTCGCCCACAATCGCCATCGCCTCGTAGCCCTGGAAGCCGGGTATGCTCGCCTCCAGCCCGCCCGTAATGAACGGCACCTCCCTGGGCACCACCGGGTTGTCCGATATGCCGTATAAGAAGGCGCGAATAGCCGAGCGGTCCAGCACCTGCACGCACCCGTCGCCGGGCGTGCCCCGCCAGTTGGGGTACTGTGGCAGGATTATCAGGCTGTCACCGTGCCACGCAAGCCCCGATATCTGCGCCTTGTCAATGTCTAACGCCAGCGGTATGAGGCGCACGGGCTGCTCAGGGAGTTGCGGGGCCGGGTTCGGAGTGGGTGCTTGCTCGTTCATCGGGGCCTCCCTTGGGGTCTGAAACGTGAAACGTGAAACGTGATGAGTAACTCGTAACACGTAACGCGTAACTGGTGCCCTGTATGCCGATTACGAGTTACGCGTTACG
>JALZHG010000098.1:4774-19263 GCA_030914045.1 Chloroflexota bacterium
CGGAGACGGCCAGGTCTATATTGGCGCTGCGTTTCGCCAGGTACTCGGAGTAGTTGCCGGGGTACTCGCGCACTCGTCCGCCCGGCTCGATTGCAACTATGTGCGTCACCACGCGGTCCATGAAGTAGCGGTCGTGCGACACGGTGAGCAGCGTGCCCTGGAAGTCGTTGAGCGCGTCTTCCAGCACCTCCACCGAGGCTATGTCGAGGTTGTTGGTCGGCTCGTCCAGCACCAGGAAGTTGGCATCGGTAAGCATCAAGCGGGCTACCTGCAACCGGCTCTTCTCGCCGCCGCTCAACTCCTTGATGGGGTGGTGGGCGTCCCGGTAGCTGAACAGCAGGCGGCGCAGAATGCTAATCGCGGTCTGCTCCGTCACCGGCTTGAGGCTGCGCACGAAATCGAGCGGCGTCATCTCGCCCGGCAACGTCTCCTGCTCCTGCGAGTAGTAGCCGAGCGCGACGCTCGCACCTATTTTCACGGTGCCCCTGTCCGGCGGCAACTGCCCCACTATGGTCCTGAGCAGGGTGGTCTTGCCGCTGCCGTTGGGGCCAACGATGCCCACGCGCTCGCCGTAGTACAGCATGAGGTCAAACGGTGCGAAAAGCTCCCGCGTGCCCACCGACTTGCTCAACCCCTTGGCTTCAAGCACCTTCTGCCCGCTGCGCTCCGAGTCGAAGTTGAACTTCACGCGCTCCCTACGCACTATGGGACGTTCGGCGGCCTCCCGGCGGGCGCGCTCCACTCGCTTCTCCATGCTCTCGGCGCGCGGGGCGAACTTTGAGTTCTGCCTGGCCCACTGCTTGAGGTTACGCAATATGACTTCGAGTCGCTTTAGCTCGTCCTGTTGCAGCGTGTACATTTCGTATCGCTTCAGGAGGCGGCGCTCGCGCTCTTCCGCGAAGTAGGTGTAGTTGCCGTGGTACACCTCTATCTTGCCATCCTGTAGCTCGAATACCTTCTTGACCACACGGTCGAGCAGATAGCGGTCGTGCGAAATGACAATCACCGTGCCGTTGTAGCCCTGTATGAAGCCTTCCAGCCAGGCCTTGGCGTCCAGGTCGAGGTGGTTATCCGGCTCGTCCAGCAGCAGCAAATCGGGTTTCAGCAGCAGGATGCGGGCGAGGCTGACCAGCTTCTTCTCGCCGCCGCTCAGCGTGCCCACCTTCTGGCCGTACCGCTCGGCCCCGAAACCCAGGCCCGCGAGCACCGACTCGACGTTGTGCTCCACCTCGTAGCCGCCCAGCGCCTCGAACCGACCCTGCACCTCCCCGTACTCCTCGAACACGCGGGACATGGCCTCACCGGCGAGGTTGGTGTCGGTCATCCTGGCCTCAAGCTCGCGCAGTCGGGTGGAGAGGGCCGCTGCCTCCGGCGATACCTCTGATACGGCCTGGAAGATGGTCTTGTCGCTGTCCAACGGGTCGGCTTCCTGGCGCAGGTAGCCAATGGTGAGGTTGCGGCGACGCGTCACGGTGCCCTCGGTGGGCGTATCCAGCCCTGCGACCAGGCGCATGAGGGTAGACTTGCCCCCGCCGTTCTCCCCGACGAGGCCGATGCGCTCCCCCTCGATTATCTCCAGGTCCACCTCGTCAAAGACGGGGTTGCCCGCGTAGTCTTTGCTTACACCCGCGAACTGCACTAGCAGCATCTCACGCCTTCCTTCGCACCATTTCGGCACCCGTACCGCCCGCTACTCTAGGCAGCGACGGTCCGACTATTATATCACGGCGCGGCTGAGGGAACGAAACCCTTTTTAGGTGCAAGGTGAGGCAATATTTATTCACCGCAGAGACGCAGAGGGCGCAAAGGTACGCAGAGAAGAATGGAGGGTATTCTATGAAAGAGGAGCATCGTACAGTACGATGCTCCTCTTTCCCCTCCCTGCACAACCACAATCTCCGCGTAACCTCTGCGTCCTCTGCGTCTCTGCGGTGAATACTTTGTTGGTCCTACGGTGATGTCGGCTTACTTTTCCGGTGTAAGGTCAGGTAGGTTCTCATACCCAATCGCCTTCTCTGGAGGCTGCCCGTACAATTCGGGGTTCCGGTAGAGGCCCTGCTCGTCCTGGGGCTTGGCGACCTCTGCTTCCATGGGGTACTTCTTGGCGTAGGGGTCCTTGCGCACGCCTGTGACCTGCCACGACACCTCTACGTTGGGCTTGTCGGTCTTGATGGTGAACTTGTTGTCCTTGATCTTGCTCCCGACGATAGCCTGGGCGAACTGGCCGATGGGCGTTAGCTGGTAGCGGAAGTCGCCGTTCAGCGCCTCGAAGTACTCGGGCATAGTCACGGTGGCTTCACCGTTAGCGTCAGTCGTCACGTTGCCGTTGTAGATGTTCATCATGTCGGGGCTGGCGACGGTGGCATGCTGCAAGTAGCTGTTGGCCGGGTCAGTAGGGTGGTCCACCTTGACATAACCGACTGCGGCGGCACAGCAAGCGCCCGTGACCTCCACGTCACCTACGAACCGTCCCGCCAGGCCCGTGGAGTCGGCGGGGACCTGGCCCACTATGGCGTTACCCTCTGAGCTGAAACCATAAACCCCCACGCCCTCGGTATTCGTGCCGTGCACGCCCCTGCTGCTGGCAGAGAGGCCGCTGCCGTATACACCAATGTTCGAGTAGCTATAGCCAAAGACCCCACGGCCGCTGGTGCTTTCCGCGTATACTGCGTCTCCCTGGGGGCTGGATGCATATATGGCTTTACCCGCCGCTCCAAATGCCGTGGTGCGCACGTAGAGTGGGGTCGCGAACGTGGAAGTGTCTATGTATATGCCGGGCTTATGCCGGGCGTTGTCCACGAACTTCGCCATCTGCCCCCTGGTTACGGCGTCACCGGGACGGTAGTAGGGCCGGTTCTCCGCGTCGCATGGTTCGCCAGGACCCCCGCAGGTATAGCCGGTGGCGATCTCCGCGTTACTTACACTGTTGACGAACTGGAAGAAAGTATTAGCCGGAGGCACGTCCGCGAAGCACTGTCCGCCGGGGCACGCGCCTTCGGGTGCGCTTGGCTGGTTGCGCTGGGCTGTGCCGCCTGATGGTTCGGAGGCGCTCGCGTTCCACGTACCCGATGCGATTACCGCTATAAGCAACGCCGCCAACACTGCTACAACTGTCCTGCGCGCCCCGCTGAAACTGGTCCTGCTGTTCTTGCTCACACTTGGCTCCTTTTGAGAATATTCGGCACTCGAGGACAGCCGGAAGACCTCGTCCTCACTTGAACCAGATTATACTCTCAAGAGAGCCAACAAACATCACTTATATTCGTTAATCAGCGACGGATGGTTATTAATCGTGATATGTCCACAGAGTTTAGCGAATGGCACCGTGGGGAAGTACCGCGTGCACACCCTTGACGCCGTTGACAATCTGCGTGACGCGCAGGTCCACCACGGCGCTGGCGAGGGCCAGGGCCTCAAGCCGCTCAACCCCATGCTGCTCCATCATCAGCTCGAGCATCGCTTCCAGGGCAATCGCGGTGGCTTCGTTGAGGTCCCTGTCGAAGCCGAGAGTGAGCCAGCCTTCGGAGGTGCGGGCGCGCGGCGTGCTTATTTGCATCTCCTCGTTCAGCACGAACGTGAGGGCTACCCGCTCCATCGGGCACTCTATCGCGGTGGTAGCCGACTCGCCGTCGCCCTGCGCCCCGTGCCCGTCGCCCGTTGAGAACAGGCCCCCGCGCACGGCAACCGGCAGGTAGAGGGTTGTGCCGGTCACAAGCTCCTTGCAGTCGATGTTGCCGCCTGTGTAGCGGGGAGGGGCGGTCGGGTGCAGGCCCGGCTCGTTGGGCGGCATGCCCATCACCCCCATGAACGGCCGTAGTGTGACGGTATGTCCGAATTGGTCCCGGCCCTCAAGCGCGTCCGCGTCCAGGGTCCAGGTGAGCAGCGCGCCCTGAGTGGACACCCCCAGTCTGTCATTGATTTCCGTGGACCAGCCTCCCGCGAAGGTGAACCCGTAAGGTCCGGGGCGCACCTCGCCAATATGCACCTCCAGCGTCATGCCCGGCTCGGCACCTCGTATCTCGATGGGTCCGCATAGGGCGTGGCCTTTGTCTTTCTCTTTGTCACGTGGCTCGAACTTGCGAGTCTCAGCGCCGATAGCTGTAACAGGCTCAAGGTTCCACCCCGCATCCAGCGTGCGGAAGACCACCGTGTCGCCGGAGTCGATGGTGAGCGCCGGGGGCAGGTCCCGCGAGAAGGTGCCGTGGAGCGTGCGGCGCTCCGGCTCGATGTAAAAGGTCGCCATGTAAACTCCTTCGATGTGGAACAAGCTTGCGATCCTACTGTGTAAGCAGGAAGAATGCTGTGACGACGTGAGGGCGGGAGGTGTTATTGGACCTACTAGTCGAGCCTGGGATCAGTTTCATCGGACTGGTCGCCATCTACCAGCCCGCTTAACTCGCCGCGGACGCTCCGTGCTCCATGCCGTTGCCGTACCGCCTGTCGCCTGGCCCGGTAAGCCTGCTCTGCCTGCCTGTATTCGCGAGCCTTGAGCAAGGTGCTGCCCACGCCGAACCCGCCGATAGCTAACACAGCGACCCCAAACATTAGGATGATCCACCCAAAATCGCGTGTGCTCACCTGAGATGCCAGTAAGCAAAGTGCGAAGATGAGTATCACCCCTATGACGGCGTACCCCACCATGTCCCGCGTAACGTGCTCGTCATCGGGCAGGTAGGGCGCGCCATGGCTAGGCGAAACCATGTACCGCTGGCGTTCCTCTTCCCACTCCTGGTCTATGGCGTTCAGCTCGTTTTGGAGCTTCAACTCCTCTAGCTCCTGCGCCATTTCGGTCGTGCGCGCGTCCAGGCGAGTAAGCACCTCGGTATAATGGGCGGTGTCCGTCCGCTTCACCGCCAACTGAGAACCGCAATGCGCACAGGTCACAAAGTTGGCGCTCTCCGGCACCCGGAGTGGCGCGCCGCAGTGATTACAGTTAAGCGTCTCTAGTTCCATGGCAGCCCTTAGACGAGTTGTGAGTTATGAATTCTGAATTTTGAGTTGACGTGTAGTAACGGACCATCATCCTCTTGGCGCTATTCTTAGCGTCCTTGGCGTCTTGGCGGTTCCGTCTCTACTATCGTCCATCGTCTATCGTCCATCGTCCCCTGCTAAATCCCCGCAAACCCGTCAACGATACGCGCGATGTGCCGCGCGCCGTTGAGGAAATGGTCGAGGCGGACGTGCTCGTCGGGCGAGTGGGTGCGCGAGCCGAGGTAGCCGACACCCGCCGTGACCACGGGGATGCCGAGCGGCCCGGCGAATGCGTAGATAGGGCTACTGCCGCCGGAGATGGGCATCACCAGGCTGGCTACCCCATAGACCTCCTCGGCGGTGCGGTTGGTGAGCAGCACCATCGGGTCGTCGGGGGCGGCCTTGGCGGGCCACATCGCGCCCAGGCGCTTCACCTCCACGTCACCGAAGCCCTCGTTCTCCAGGTGGCGGCGCAGTTTCTGTAGGATGTCGTTGGGGTCCTGGTCGGGCACCAGGCGGAAGTCTACCTTGGCGCTGGCCTCGGCGGGCACAATCGTCTTGGGTCCAACCCCCTGCCAGCCGCTGCCTATCCCCTGCACGTTGCAGGTGGGGTCGAACACGGCCAACTTGTAAGCCTCGCCCGTCGCCCCGTGCAAGAACTCCTCGACGCCAAAAGTCTCGCGCAACTGGGCCTCCCCTGAGGGCAGCGCGGCGAACAGGTCCTTGTCGAGTTGCGAGGGCGGGAGGGCCTGGTCGTAGAAGCCAGGTATGCGGATGCGGCCATCCGGCCCCTTCAGGCTGGTGAGCGCCCACAGCAGACGCCAGGCGGCGTTGGGAAGCACCGAGCCGTTGCCGGAGTGGGCGTCCCGCGACAACGTCCTCACGCGGAACTCCACCGTGAGCACGCCCCGGCAGCCGAGCACGTTGAACGGCCTGTCCTCCGGCCCTATGCCGCCCTCCTCCCAGATCGCGCCGTGCGATTTCAACAAGTCGAGGTGTTCCAGCACGAACTGGGCGATGTGGGGGCTGCCTATCTCCTCCTGCCCCTCCACCACGAACGTGACCCCGCAAGGCAACTCTCCGCCATGAGCGGCGCGCACCGCGTCCACGGCGGCCAGGCGAGCTATGAACTCTCCCTTGTCGTCCTTCGACCCCCGCGCGTAGAGGGCACCGTCGCGCACGGTAGGCTCGAAGGGCGGGGAGGTCCACAGCTCGAAAGGCTCGGCGGGCTGCACGTCGTAATGGTTGTAGCAAAGCAGGGTGCGCTCCGACCTGCCCCTGGCGCGGCCCACGACCACAGGCTCGCCCGCCGTGTCGAACTTCTGCACTTCGAAGCCGTGGCTCGCCAGTATCTCCTCCACGAGATTGGAGCACTCCCTCACTCCCTCCCCGGTAGCCGACACGCTGGGCTGGGCGCACAGGCGGGCCGTCTCGTCAATATAGCGGTCGAGGCGTTCCTGGAGGAACGAGTCTATACGTTCGTTGGTGCTGGTCATTGTACGTTCCTTTCTATCTTTGTAGTGACTGCCCGCTGCCTGCTAACGGCGAATATTCCGCTAATGGTACTTCCTGCGGATAGGCCGCGTGCATAGCCTTCAATAGCTCGTCGCGCCGCTGCCGGTACACTTCCTTTGCCAGCTTGTAGCCGTTCACCTTACTGCTGACCCTAACGGCATTAACCACGGCCGCGAGGGACAGGACCGCCCCTATCCACCCGAAAAAAGAGGCCCCGGAGCCTGCGTTAGCGGTCGCGTAGAACCACCAGGCTGTAAGCGCACAGGCCGCAACGGCGACCGCGATGCTGGAACTGAGATAGGTGCGCGTGGGGGCCCGCAAGGAACCGCTCAGTCGGCGCATGAGATAGCGCCTTCGCTCGCGCTGCCACTCTGCGTCCAACGCCTCCACCTCATCGCGAAGCCGAAGGTACTCAGTCCGCCCCGCAAGGTACTGGGTGTGTTGCTCTAACCGCTCCAGAAGCTCGGTGTAGTGGGCGCTTCCGTTGCGGCGCACGGCCAGCGCCGACCCGCAATAGCCGCAGGTTACAAAGTCGGCGGAAGTGGGCACATCCAGCGGCCCTCCGCACTTTTGGCAGGATAGGGACTCGATTTCCATACACCGGCTGTCTTATCACGCAACGTGCCCTCAACCAGCTTGTGCGTCTGCGCCGTAACGCTCCAGCAGCGGGTTAGGCCCTACCTCGTCGTAGTTATCCCAGAAGCTGTTAGCCGGAAAGAAGCAGACAAGCCGCGCAGTCTCACGCCCGATATTGAGGAACGTGTGGGGCACGCCCGCCGGTATGTTCACGACGCACGGCCCCTGCGCCTCAAAGGTGCTGTCCCCTATGACGTAGGCCAATCGGCACTCCGGCAGCACGTGGACTTCCTCAGAGTGGTGCGTGTGCAGGGGCGGGCCTCCCATCGGGGCGGTCTGCGTGACGATCACCGAGATAAGGCCGAACCCGTGCTTGTGCCCCTCCATGATCCAGCCGTACTCTCCCGGCTCGTCATAGAAAGCCTCCAACCGCTCCATAGGGATTACGTAACCCGCACCTGGCTTGTTCTCTGCCGTCATGCCAACTTCCTCCCGGTGATGTGTGTAGCCTTTATTCTATCACTCACGGCAAGGTGCCCATTGGGGCGTTGACGGTGGGGCTTGTTGATGGTATTTTGTAGACGCCACAACGCGTCCCGTGGACCTGTATGCTCGTGGAGATGCTACTGCGAACTCATTACAAAACGTTGTAGGGGCAGGCCCCCGTGCCTGCCCTTGTTGGATATTAGCACCAGGGCAGGCACAGGGGCCTGCCCCTACAACCGCTATCTTCAAGCGCGCGGTTCAAGATTGGAGATTATCAACTATGCAAAGGAAGGATCAATGATCGCCTGGAGTCGCAGAGTCGCCAATAATAAGGCCTTTCAGAACTTCGTGCTGGCAGTCATCCTGGTCAACGCCATCCTGGTTGGCCTCGAGACCAGTGAGGAACTGGTCAGGGACTATGGTGTCCTGTTCGACCTGCTGAACTTCGCGATACAGGCCATATTTATCGTTGAGATAGGCGTGCGTATGCTGGCCTACGCGCCTAACTTGCTGAGGTTCTTCCGGGACCCCTGGAACGTCTTCGATTTTGCGATTGTAGTCTTCGCCCTATTGCCCGCCGGGGGACAGTTCGCCACCGTAGCGCGCCTGGCCCGGCTGATGCGCGTGGTGCGTCTGATCTCCATATTCCCGGAGCTACGGCTGATCGTGGGCACGATGCTGCGCTCCCTTAGCTCGATGGGCAACGTGATCCTCCTGCTCGGCTTGGTTATGTACGTCTACGGGGTGCTGGGCTATCACCTGTTCGGCGAGCAGGACCCGGAGAATTGGGGCACGCTACCTCTCGCGCTGCTTACCCTCTTCGAGATACTTACCCTTGAGGGCTGGGTAGAGCTGCAAAATATAGGCATGGAAGAAAGCTCGTGGGTGTGGCTCTTTTACGCGAGCTATGTGATGCTGGCCGTCTTCATCGTGGTGAATCTTTTCATCGCCGTGGTGATAAACAACCTCGAGACGGTGAAGGCAGAGACCCGCGCCGCCGAGACTGTAGGTGATCCCCACGAGCAGTTGCTCAAGCGCATAGAGGAGATGAAGAACAACCTGAACGAACTGGAACTGGAGCTAAGAAAGTCAAAGTCCTGATCGGACCTGAGTAGCCCCCACGCACTTACAGCAACAGCAGGCAATAAGCAACAGGTCCCTCAACACGCGTTGAAGGACCTGTTTTTGTCAACTTACTTTTTTGTAAATGGGGCAATTTCAGGGCAAAAGAAAAGACCCAAACAGTCCGTGAGGATCATCTGGGTCGTTCTCTTACCCGTTACTACAAGTCGTTACAACTGCATGTGCCGCACAGCGAACTGTGTTTCCAATCTCGGCCCGAGCATAAGCCCGAAACGATTTATCTGCCGGAGCACCGGACCCTTCTCCACTTGTGTTTCGAGAGGTCCAAACTTGTAATCCCGAAGTGACCTGAGTATAGGGGATGCTGGGAGCCGAGTCAATGGGTTGGTCCGGCTATTGTACACATCCACATGCTGGCTGGAAGGGAGCAGCCTAGAAGAACATGCTAGCGTCCCTGGAGTTATCTGGCGCGTCTCCTCAGCGGGGCGGAGGCCGCGTGTAGGCTCTGGAGTATCTCGCGGAATGACTGGCGCACGCCCGTCACGTGGTAGGAAATGTCATGCTCCTCACAGAAGCTCCTGGTGATGTCAGCGGCGTTGCGTAGCTTATTGCGGGGCATGCTGGGGAAGAGATGGTGCGCGGCCTGGTGGTTCAGCCCCCCGTACAGGAAGTCGATAAAGGGCGTGGAGCGCACGCTGCGGGCCGTGAGCACCTGCTTGCGCAGGAAGTCCAGCTTGTCGTCGTCCTTGCCTACTACCAGCATACCCTTGTGGTTGGGTGCGAACACCGCCCCGATGAACACACCCAGCAAAGCCCTGTGTACCACGATCACCAGCAGCCCCTGCCAGAAACCTAGGACGACCGGCAGCCCAACGTAGTACAGCACAAAGTGCGCGTACAGCATCGCCGCGTCGGGCGACTGCAACCTGTACCGCTCGCGGATCGTGTATATGGCCGAGGAGATTTGCATGCTGTAGGTGGTCAGCGTGAGCGCGGGGAAGAAGAGGAACGCTTGGTAAGCGGCAAAGACGCGGGCCAGCCCCTTCTTGCTCTGCGCCTGCTCTTCCGAGAAGGCCATGAACGGGATGTCTATGTCGGGGTCCATGTCCTCGTGGTTGGGGTTGGCATGGTGGGCGTTGTGCTTGTTATTCCACCAGCCGAGGCTCATGCCCACCAGCAGATTAGCCAGCAACATGCCCGCCCAGTTGTTCAGGCGGCTGGAAGGGAACACCTGCTTATGTCCGAGGTCGTGCGCCAGGAAACCGAGTTGGGCGCACACGAAGGCCAGGTAAGGCACAACCAGCAGCCGCCACCACCCACTCAACACGAACAACAGAGCTACCCCCGCCGCGAACATCGCCAGCGTATAGGCAATCTTCACCGCGTAGTACTTAGTCTGAGGCTCAAGCAGGCCCGACTCTTTGACCCGCGACTTTAGAGCCGCGTAGTCGTTCTTGCCCACCACGGGCGCTTCCATTACAACAGGTGGTGCTATCCTTACTGATGGCGCACTCTTTACCGCCTGTTCAAGCATCATTCTCCCCCATCTTCATTGTGAATTGGCCGCTTTTTATGACTCCAGTCCTGGAGTTAGTATCCCTGACGATCAACAGCCGATTATGCGCTAGTTCTCGCGCCGACCTGTTGCATTATAGCTGTAGTATCAAGGTCGCTCCCACGTTCTACCTGCTTGCCGCCCTCGAAGCGCATCGTTTCAGTGGAATTGAGGGTCAATTGCTTGTCGGTGGCGGCAACATCCCCGAAGTCACCTGTATGCGTGCCGGTAAATCTTACATGGGCCACCACCTTGTCGCTGTCCATTGCTATATCTGCGACATCGGCGTGAAGGTCGGGGAAGCCGGTGTGCAGCATGGCGAACCAATCTCGGACACCCTCGATACCCGCACGTGCTCCGGCAGGGGTACTGTGGTCTACGACGTTGGGAGAGACCGCCCTCAGCATATCGTCCAGCTTGCCCGCATTGAGCGCGCTGAAGAAATTCCTCATCTCACGCTTGTTTTCGTCGCCCACGTTGAGCGAGTCGTAGGGACGCCTGTTTTGCCTCCCCCTGGATGCTTCCTCGTTGAGCGCGTCAAACGAACGTCTCATCTTTTGCCTGTACTCTCGTACTGTCTCGTCTTCGACTGACATGTTAGTGCCCTCCATATTACGTGGTCCCGGTCAATAAGGTTGCTATGTCCGGCTAGATTGCGCCGGATCGTTAGAAGGTTCGGCTTCTGCTGTCTCTGCCTCTCGCGCCAGTTCCGCGGCTTGTTTCGCTTCTTCTGCTTCTACTGCCTCGAACTGGGCTATAAGCTGCGTCTGGTCCTGCGCGATTGTGGCTAGACGCTCGTTAGCCTCAACGGCGACGGCGGATGCTGCGGGTGCTAGCTCCGGCGTAGTAACTACACTCACGGCTCCAACTTCGGCGGTCACAGCCATAGTTGGTGGAACACCAACCGCAGCCGCTACAGGCACCTGCGTGGCCGCCCCGGACCGTCTCGTGCCCCGGCGGTCCTCGATTACGTGACGCAGCGAGCTATACGGGGTGCGGCGGGGCTTTGTCACAAGTAGCTCCGTCTGCTTGGTGGCGTCGGAGTACAGGGCAAGCCCGATGACATAGAGCACACCCGCCACCGGCACCGCCAGCAACGCCCCGCCCAAGCCGCCTAGCTCCACGCCCGCCAGCAGAGCCAGGAGCACCGCCAGCGGGTGCAAGCCGACCGCGTGCCCGCTTACCCTCGGTACGATGATGTTCGCTTCTATCTGTTGCAGCACGATGAAGTAGATGGTGACCCACAGGGCCAGGCCCGGCGATTGGAAGAACGCTATCACTACGGCCGGTACCATGCCGAGCACCGGCCCGACCAGCGGTATAAACTCGAACAGGAAGGCTAGCAGCCCGATCACCAGCGGATATTGCACGCCCAGCACCGCCGAACCGACGCCCGCCGCCACTCCGACCGTAAGCGCCACCAGTATCTGCCCTCGTATGTAGCCACCGATCACCCTGTTCAGGGTGGCCTCGACGAAGAACCAACGCTCGCGGGCAGCGGCGGGCAGCAGACGCAGCGCGCGGTTGTGCATGCCTCTGCCGTCAAGCAGTAAGTAGAAGGTGATGGCAAGTATCAGGAATATATCGGTAACGAAGGTGACAAGGCCGCCGACAATGCTGAGCGTGCCACCGAGTATGGTCGTGCCCGCGCCACTAACGTATTCCAGCAGGCGGGTGCGCAGACCGGCTACGTCGAGGGGTATGCCGTTCTCGTTGAAGAAGCGATCAATCCCCGACGACGTCCCGGTGTTCGTGTCAACCAACGTAGGTAAGGTCTCGGTCAGGTCCTGTAGCTGCGCGGTGAGGGGGCCGAGTAAGAGCACAGCGCCCACCACCAGCGTACCGATAATCACCAGGTACACGAGCAGGGTTGCCAATATGCGCGGCAGGCGTGCGCGCTCCAAACGGTCCACCATTGGCCCCAGCAAGTATGCAAGCAGGAAGCTGGCGAGCATCAGTATTATGATGTGCAGGAACCGCTCGATGACGGTCCACGCTATCACGGCTACAATGGTGCCAGCGATGATCGTGAGGAAAAGCTGTAGCCAGCGATTCAATCCGAGGCGACTTTCTCTGGGTGCCTGGGGTGATAGCTCGCTCTGAGGCTCGGGTGCGTGTGAGACTAAAGTGCTCAAATTATTTAGGCTGGTTCAGGAGCACGGCGGGTATCGTGATCATCTTATCGCCATAGCTCACGTCGGGGGTAGCCGCGAACTCCTGGGTCTTTGCGAACATGCCGCTCTCGCGCACTTCGTAACCCGTGATAGTGAGGTCAACCCATTCAAGCAGGATGTCGTGAAGCTCGCCCACGAAGGTCCCTGCGTCCGTCACGACCTTGTTGCCCAGGATGCCGGTGAGCTTGACCAGGGCTTGCGTGCCCTCGGTACTGCCGTTGGCATGACCCTGCTGGTCGGCTGTTGACGCCGCATGTGCGGAGATCGTAACCGCGTCCGCGCCCACATTCTTAACGTCCGTCGCGGGCACCAGCCTGGCCGACGAAAACATGCCGGTCTTTACCTTGAGGCTGATGATGCGGCGAGTGCCCGGCTCGATCATGAGGTCTTGTACTTCCCCGATCTTGCTGGCATCTTCGAGACTGACTACCGCACGGCCTTTCAATTCTGAGAATTTCATACTGTTCCTCCTGCACCCGTTGTCTTACGGGGCACGTATAGCTAAGGCTTAGCGAGGTGAAGGTTCCACACCCGTAGCACCATCGTGTGATCCGTCAGGCGAGTCCCCGGCGCGCAGTTGCGCGTTTTTCTTCTGCTGGTCCATCTTGGTCGCAAGCGCCTCGATCATTTCGTGGGTGTAGAACCGTTCGGGGTTCAACTGGCGGGCCATAACCCGCGCCCCCACAATCAGAGCGTTGCTCAGGAAGTATGCCTGGTACATGCCCGACTCTTTGATGTACCCGTCAATCTCCGCTATCGTCTCCTCAGGGAGACGTATGTAGTAGCGTCCGGTCTTTACGCCCCCGCTCATTTTCGGCATTTATGCTCCTCTCGCATGCAGCCGGTAAGCAGTCCCAACCCATACGTGATATGTCATACATCGCCACACTGTTTTGCTTGCGCTCGGCCTACCAGAGCGCGGGCCGGAAGCCCCTGGGACTCATCTTGTCGGGATCGGGGTAGCCTTTGATCGCGCTCAACGTCTCGACGTACCTTTCCGCGGCAGCTATGGCCTCCTCTATGGTTGCGTACGTTGGGTGAGTGGTGTCGCCATCCAGGGTCTGGTCTTCGATGGGCCAGGGCACGCCGCCGGAAGGTGCATCGCCGTAAGGGTGCAAGACGGTGGCGCGGAACCTATCGGTCTTGGGGATGCTCTCTATATCGTACGTCCAGCCATCCTTCAACTTGCCCCCGGCGACTCGCAGGTCGTTGGGGTTATTCGGGTTCAAACCGGGCATACGATAATCTCCTTACTGTAGCGGCCGTATGACGTGTGCGAGCGCAGGCGCATATGACGACGGTGACGAGCGCAGCCGTTACAGTGAAGCAGCGATTGCGAGTGCGGGTGTTGGTGGCCCAAAGGGCCGGGTGTCTGCTGGTGCGGGTACCCCTGTCAACCGCAGACATCAAGACAGGGGTAATGAGGAAGTTGGTAGTGAGGTAACGAGGACCTGTTAACAGTATACCACTATTGTCACTACTTAGCAACACTTATACAAAGTGTGGTCAATAATCGCCAAAATAGTGCTAAAACATATGAATAGATGGCTAAAGTGCAACAAAATGGCGGTCGTTAGTTGGGCTAACAATGGCACCCTGTTGCCCTTTCTGCACGAAGCGGCAGTTTGTGGTATAATGATGTGATAGTGTGTGACACTTGCCCGCGTTTGAACCTGTGATTGCCTCATTGTTTTCTCTTCCGTTGACTGATGCTCTTGCACCTTTCCCGCGACGTCATGTCTGCTGTGCTCTATCCAGAGTGTAAGATTGTTATTCAACGAACTGAGGAGAAACAACACAATGGCAACCAAGTTGTATATCGGCAACCTGTCGTATAACTCGACCGAGCAAGACCTGCGCGACCTGTTCTCGCAGGCGGGCGAAATCAGCGAAGTAGCAGTCATCAGCGACCGCTCGACCGGCCAGTCCAAGGGCTTTGCCTTCGTGACGATGGCTACCGAGCAGGGCAGCCAAGAGGCGATCAGTCGCTTCAACGGCCAGTCACTCAACGACCGCGAAATCGTGGTCAACGAGGCCCGACCTCGCGAAGAGCGCTCCGGCGGCGGGCGCAACCGCTACTAAGAGCGATACTATAGGTCGTTCGGGTAGATAGCGAGAGGTGGGGGGGG
>JALZHG010000283.1 GCA_030914045.1 Chloroflexota bacterium
CCCATCATCATGGTCAGTAGGGAGTAGGCGCCTCGATCATCGCCTCTTGCGTATCCGGGTAAGGAGCGTATCTCTATCCCTTTTGCTTACAAATGGCTAAAGTCGAGCTAGAGAGACTGTCCGAAAAGGGGTACGAGCGATGCTCCGAGCGTGAAATTGGCTGGTATACGGAGGACGAAATGGACCAAAAGCCCCTTCTTGGCGGCCCGCGGGGCGACGCTACAAGGGCCTCTGAGGCTTTTCGGACAGTCTCAGAAGAAGAATTCTGCGAACTTCGCCTGTACGGCGTTCTGCGAAGTTCGGCAAGTAAGCTTTGGATCTAGCCCAAACGGGCTAGGAAGGCTAAGAAAGATTACCCATTTGGGGATGCGTCGAGTTCCCCATGTTGCATAGGGAGCTCTCTTGCACAGCACACACCGGCCACAGAGTCCGGTGAACCGGTCGAGGGAGTGCTTCGAAGATTATGAGGGGCCTTGCGGCGATCCTGGTCGCCCTATTAGTTCTGGGAGGGCTCTTCTGCTACCTGGTGCTTCCGGGCGTCACCGAAAACCAACTCGCTCAGAGGCTGCAAGAGACACTTGGGGCACCTACGAAGCCCAAGGTCGAGGGTTCCTCGAGCTTTCCGCCTGAACTGCTCCTGGGCCGCATCGACCGAATCCAGGTGAGAATGGACCAGATAAGGCTGCAAGGCGCCGCTCTTTACGACGTCCGGGCGGACCTAGAGGCGTAAACGTCTCGGTGCCGAGTCTCCTCGAGGACAACCCCAGATTCGAGACCCAGAGGTTCAAGTGTCATACCCTGCCTCAGCAAACTCGTAGCCTGTAACCTTTTGGCTTCCTCTTCGAGTCCAAGCTGATACAAGTGTGGCAGGCTCTAATCCTCTATCGTCGGCGGGGAAGCTCTGCGGATCTGCTTGCATAGGATGAGGCGAAGATGTTGAGCGCGCGTAAGAGACAGCGTTTCGAGTCCCCTGGGATTCCCGGTTTGCTATCTTGCGGTCGTGGGCGAAGACCAATGGCCGACTTCTCTGAGTTCCGCACTGACGGAAGCCACTCCCAGATGAGTGCCAAGTACCGAGCCGCCGAGGACCGGACGCTTGCCACCTGGGCCTCGCAAGGGGATACGGAAGCCTTCACGGAGTTGGTCCGGCGGCATTCGAACGTCGTATACCGTATGGCGCTGCGCATGCTCGGGGGGGAGGACGCCCAGGACGCAAGCCAGGAGGTCTGGGTCAGGGTCTGGAGATACATAAAGGGGTTCAGGGGAGAGAGCGCCTTCAGCACCTGGCTCTACAGGATCACGATGAACACCTGCCTTAACGTCCGCCAGAGGGAGGTTCGCCGGCAGCAGGTGTGGGAGTACGGCGACGAGCTGCCGTACCTGCCGGAACCTCCCAAAGGCGAGGCCGACCCCGAGGCGGTGACCCTAAGTGCGGAGCGCCGCGAGGAGCTACTGGCAGCACTTTTGCTCGTACGGGCGGAGCACCGGGCGGCGCTGATGCTCAGGCATATGGAGGGTCTCTCCTACGCGGAGATCGCCGAGGTCCTCGGTGTTCCGGTAGGGACGGCCAAGGGCTGGGTGAGCAGGGGCCGGGCCGCCATGCTCATAGCTCTCGCCGAGGAGGACCGCGCCCGCCGCATGAGGGAAGGGCCTGGCGGATGAGACCGGTGGCCGGAGAGGAGCGCTGGGAGGTGCTCGAGAAGATTGGGGCCTACGCCGCCGGCGAGCTCGCAGGCGAAGAGGCCCGCGAGGTGGAGCAGCTCATCTTCGAGAGGCCGGACTACCGGCGCCTCGCCGAGTCCTACGCCCGGATGCTGGTCATGCTCTCCACTCTGGGTGACGAAACGGTCGAGGCTCCCGAGGGCATCGTGAGCTACGCTGTCCGGCGGGCCTACCTCTCGGCTTTCTTTAGGCAGGCAGAGCAGGTCGTGCGTGAACTTGTGGAAGACTACGTAGGAGCGCTGACCTTCTATCTGGGCCTGCGCCTGGCACGGCAACAGTAAATGCTACGGTTGGGAGGTTGTACATGTCGGATGCCCTGAACGCTTCGTGGATCGCTGTGTCCGAGCTCGTTCCCAGGCTGCTCGGCGCCGGGCTCGTCCTGGTGGCAGCGTTCCTGGCGGCTCGTCTCCTGCAGCGTCTCGCCTCGCGGCTCCTGCGGCGGATCGGCTTCGACGATCTCTTAGAGAGGACGGGGACTTCCTCTTCCCTACGACGTGCGGGTTTTGGGGTGGCCCCCTCGCTGTTGATCGGTTACGTGATTTTCTGGGGGCTACTGCTCGCTGGAGCCGCGGCTGCCCTGAGCGTCCTTGGGCTCTCCTCCCTGCAAGAGAACATCGACCTCATAGTCGTGCTTGCGGGCAAGGCGCTGGTGGCCGTGCTCATCCTGGCTGGTGGACTAGCGGTCGCCGGCTGGCTCTCTAACCTCGCCGCCCGGGAGGCTGAGGAAGCGGGTCTAAGGGGCGGAGACCTCTTCCGGCGGGCGATATTCGCGGTGGTACTGGCGGTGGCCGCCCTCCTGGCTGCGGCCCAACTCGGGATCGACATCTCGCTGTTGGTCTTGCTGGCCGCCGTGTTGCTCGGGACGGCCGGACTCGTGGTCGCACTCTCGCTGGGTGTTGGGCTCGCTCCTTTATCGGGCAACATCGCTGCCGGTCGCTACGTGCAGGGAAACGACATACAGGTGGGGGACGAGATCTCGGTGGACGGGGTAGAGGGCACCGTCGAACAGCTCGGCTACGCCTCGGTTACCCTACGTTCCGAAGGTGGCTCTTTGCACCACGTGCCGAACCGCGTTCTCCTCGAAGGAGTGGTGACCAAGAGGGCGGCACGGGAGTGAGCACACGGTAGCCTCGCCGTGTCTTCAACTGTTGGCCCCTAGCGGTGCTCGCGGTACACCTCGCGCTGGTGTACAGATGCTGCCTAGGGTATCCCCGTCTTTTCTCTTCGAGGGGTGTTCGTGAACCTCTCAAGGCCGGCCCTTCCTCTTGCCCTTATTCATCCAACGTCGGGGAAGAGGTGTTCTCCGGAGTTCGGGTGTAGGGGGTTCTCAGAAGTTCGTCCATGAGCGGCAAATGCGCTGGGGCCTGTAGGGTGGCATCATTAGCCCATGCACCTAGCTATCCTCCCTCTGGCCATCACGATGATGGCGGGGCCGCAGATCATGTCGGCGATCATCTTCCTCACCGCCTCAAGGGCCGTGAGGCTCTCCGTGTCCTTCGTCCTCGGTGTGGCCATCGCGACGGTCGTGGGGCTGGTATTCGCCCTCGCCCTACTCTCCGTGCTGGGCGAGGGCGTCTCGCTGGGTGGTCCCTCCAACGATGGGTCGATCGGCAAGCTCATCCAGTACGCGCTGGTCGCCTTGCTCATTGCCTTGGCTCTCAAGAACTACGTGCGCCGCGAGAGCGTGGAGCCTCCCAGGTGGCTTGGCGCGCTCCAGGACGCCAACCAGTGGATGGCGCTCAAGACGGGGCTGCTGGTGATCTGGCTGATGCCCGGGGACATCATCGTGCTGCTGACGGTCGCTGCCAACCTAGAACAGAACGGCGCGGGGTTACTCGCCGCGCTACCGTTCATCGCGGCTACCTTGCTTATCGCGGCGCTCCCACTGCTACTGTACCTGCTGTTCTACAGGGGCGCACAGCGGTTGATGCCGAGGGTACGCGAGTGGATGAACACGCACAGCTGGCTGCTGAACGTCATCACCTGTGTCATATTCATCGTGCTCATCATCTGAGTACCGCCCTCTTATTCACCCGAGTGCGTGGAAGATGAATTCTCGGAAGTTCGGATGCAGGATCTTGCATAGCCCTACCCCGATCAGGGGGTACCGCACTCCTGCCGGCGGGGAGCTCCCCTCAGAACCGGGGCTCAAAAGTACACAAATGGTGTACGGCGGATCCGTGGCGCTAGGTTATGATC
>JALZHG010000099.1 GCA_030914045.1 Chloroflexota bacterium
GCCCTGGTAGAGATCAGCACCTGGTACGTCTTCCAACAAGGGCAGGCACAGGGACCTGCCCCTACGATCTCGTCAGGAAATGAAACTTATTTGCAAGACGATCCACTGAGCGTAGCGAAGAATCTCGTCCTCTACCTGGATGTTATTACTTTCTCACGGGACTCTGTGGCTAAAGGAAAAGTGGTGTTTGTGTGGTGAGGGACTAGATTCTTCACTGCGTTCAGAATGACAAAGGCGGAAGTTGGTCAGCGTAGTTCAGCAGCTTCCCTACCCACCTGATTCTTCACTGCGTTCAGAATGACAGGGTGGGGCAGAGTCCCCTATTCAGGTGCTAAGATTCTGGCCCAGCCTGGTTACGATTCCGGTCCCCGGTCGTATAGTGATTGAGGTATGGGCCGATTAGGTATATAATTGGAAGGTTGCTCGCGGGCACCCGGTAAAGCGGCTGCCTGCAACTGCTATGCGATACGGAGTACCGCTATGGACACCAGCCAGGACGCGCAGACCACAAGCACGAATGACCTTGCACTCGACATGCTGAGGACGCTGTTCGACTATTCGGTCTGGGCGCGCGACCGGCTGCTGGAAGTGATTGAGCCGCTTGAGGAGAGCAGGCTGCGCGAGCTTCCGGGCGACGGCAAGGGGGTCTACGGCACCATCTTCGACACGCTGGCGCACATGGCGGCCTCCGAGTGGCTGTGGACGCAGCGCGTGCTGGGGGAGTCGCCCATGCGCTCGCCCAGGGGGGAGGAATTCAACAGCCTGCGCAACCTGGTCGACTGGTGGAACGGGGTGCACGCCGACTCGGTGCGACTCCTCAACGACCTCAGCCCAGCCGACCTGGAGACGGAGTTGACCTACGTCGGCCCAGACGGCAAGCGCCGCACCCGCAAGACCTGGCACATGCTCTTACAGGTGCCCAACCACCAGACTGAGCACCGCTCCCAACTCGCCACCATGCTGGGCAACCTCGGAGTTGAGGTGCCGCAGACCGATTTGGTAGTCTATTTGAGCGAACAGGCCGGTAGATAGAGAACTATTGTAGAACCGCATAGAGGCGGCCCACGCAAAGATGCGTAGATATTCTTCAATGTGACGAGCCTCGTACTATTTTCCGGCGCAGGTCCTGACCTGTCACTCGTCACTCTCACCAACCGAGCAAGCACCACTTTCAAGGAGGTTAATTGATGGCGACAACGATGCAGAACGAGGCGCAAGGCACGCAGACCGGGCACAAGTGGGTATACCTGTTCCACGAGGGTAACGCCAAGATGCGCGACCTGTTGGGCGGCAAAGGCGCGGGCCTCTCCGAGATGACCAACGCGGGCCTGCCGGTGCCCCCCGGCTTCACGATCACAACCGAGGCGTGCCGGGCGTACCTGTCTAACGGCAAGAAGTTCCCGGAGGGCCTGTGGGAGCAGGCGCTAGAGGCGTTGCACACGGTGGAAGCGGACACGGGCAAGCGGCTGGGCGATCCCTCCAACCCGCTGCTGGTGTCGGTGCGCTCCGGTGCCAAGTTCTCCATGCCAGGCATGATGGACACCGTGCTCAACCTGGGCCTCAACCCCGAAACGTCGCAGGGCCTGGTGCAACTCACCGGCAACGAACGCTTCGCGCACGATGCCTACCGCCGCTTCATCCAGCTTTTCGGGCGCATCGTTATGGGCGTCGAGGCCCACCACTTTGACGAGTTGCTCGACGGCATGAAGGAGCAACGCGGGGTGAAGCTCGATACCGACCTGACCGCCGACGACCTGCGCCAGCTTGTGGAGCAGTTCAAAGAAGCGGTGCAGCGCGAGGCGGGCCGCCCCTTCCCCGACGACCCGCACGAGCAGTTGCGGCTCGCAATCGAGGCCGTGTTCAACTCCTGGAACTCGCCCCGCGCCTTCGCATACCGCAACGCGCAGGACATCCCCCACGCCCTCGGCACCGCCGTGAACGTGGTGATGATGGTCTTCGGCAACATGGGCGAGGACTCCGGCACGGGCGTGGCCTTTACCCGCAACCCCTCCACCGGCGAGTCTAAGCTGTACGGCGAGTTCCTGGTGAACGCGCAGGGCGAGGACGTGGTGGCCGGTATCCGCACCCCACAGAAGATCGCCCAGCTAGAGCAGGACATGCCGGAGGTGTACAACCAGTTCCTGGAGATAGGCCAGCGGCTGGAGCAGCATTACCGTGACATGCAGGACCTCGAGTTCACAATCGAGCGCGGCAAGCTCTACATGTTGCAGACCCGCTCCGGCAAGAGGACCGCCGCCGCCGCAGTCAAGATCGCGGTAGACATGGTGAGCGAGGGCCTTATCAGCCGGGAGGAAGCCATACAGCGGGTGGAGCCGGCCCATGTGGTGCAATTGCTCCTGCCCCGCTACGATGACGACGACAAGGAGCGCGCCCGCAACGCAGGCCAATTGCTGGCCGTGGGCCTCAACGCCGCGCCGGGTGCCGCCGTGGGCAAGGCCGTCTTCACCGCCGACAAAGCTGCCGAACTGGGACATGCCGGTGAGTCGATAGTGTTGGTGCGCGAGGAGACCAACCCGGAGGACGTGCACGGCATGATCGCCTCCAAGGGCGTGCTCACGGCTCGCGGTGGGGCTACCTCCCATGCGGCTGTAGTGGCGCGGCAGTTCGGAAAGGTGTGCGTGGCGGGTGCCGAGAACGGCGGCCTGCACGTAGACGACGAAGCGGGCTACTTCACCGCCAACGGCAAGACGGTGCGCGAGGGCGAGATTATCTCCATCGATGGCACCACGGGCGAGGTGTTCCTGGGGGCCATCGCGCTCATCGAGCCTAATTACGAGGAAGAGCACGACCTGGTGAACCTGCTCAGTTGGGCCGACGACGCTCGCAAGCTGGGCGTGTGGGCCAACGCAGACTACCCGCGTGACGCTCAGAAGGCGGTAGCTTTCGGGGCGGAGGGCATCGGCCTGTGCCGCACCGAGCACATGTTCTTCGAGGAAGTGCGCCTGCCAGTGGTGCGCCAGATGATCCTGTCGGCGGCGGAAGCCACGCGGCTGGAAGAGGCGGTGGCGGTTGCGCAGGCGGAACTCGACAAGGCAGACGAGGACAAGCGCGGCGCTGCTGAAGAAGCGTTGCGCAGGGCACAGCAAGCCGCCACCGACTCGCGGGCTGTGCACGACTACAGGGACGCCCTCAACCAGCTAGGCGAGATACAGCAGGGCGACTTCTACGGCATCCTCAAGGCGATGGAGGGCAAGCCTACCGTCATCCGCCTGCTCGACCCGCCCCTGCACGAGTTCCTCCCCTCGTTCGAGGACCTGCTGGTGCAGACCACCGAGATGCGGGTGCGCGGCGAGACCGACAGCGAAGACTACAGGCAGAAGGAGTACCTGCTTGGCATAGTAAGCCAGATGCGCGAGCAGAACCCCATGCTCGGCCTGCGCGGCTGCCGGCTGGGTATCCTCTACCCCGCCATCAACGAGATGCAGGTGCGGGCCATCCTGCAAGCTTCCCTGCAACTGCTCAACGAAGGGCTGGAGTCGCACCCCGAAATCATGATCCCGCTGGTGGGCCACGTGAACGAGCTAAAGGTGGTGCGCGACGTGTTGGAGAAGGTAGCCAGGGACGTGGTTTCGGCAGCCGGGCGCGAGGTGCCCTACAAGTTCGGCACGATGATCGAGGTGCCCCGCGCCGCGCTGACCGCCGGGCAGATTGCCGAGCACGCCGAGTTCTTCTCGTTCGGCACCAACGACCTGACGCAGACCACCTACGGCTACTCCCGCGATGACGCCGAGGGCAAGTTCCTCCTCCAGTACGTCGAGCGCGGAGTGCTGCCCGAAAACCCCTTCCAGGTGCTCGACCGCGAGGGGGTGGGCCGTCTGGTCAAGATAGCCGTGGAAGAGGGCCGCAAGACCCGCCCGGACCTCAAAGTAGGCATCTGCGGCGAGCACGGCGGCGACCCCTCCTCCATCGAGTTCTGCCACCAGGCCGGCCTCAACTACGTCAGTTGCAGCCCCTACCGCGTGCCGGTAGCCCGCCTAGCGGCTGCCCAGGCAGCACTAACCGCCGGGGCGGAGAAGGACAAGTAACTAACGAAGAGACGAAAACGCAAAGACGCAAAGAACGCAAAGGACGCGCAAAGAGGTTGAAGGGTTTGGATGTTAGCAACCGACAGAGTAATTACCCAGTTGAGCTATCGATGGAGCTTAACAGGCTGTCGCATAGCGTAATTGGGGCTGCTCTGGAGGTACATCGTGTACTTGGGCCGGGGTTCCTGGAGTCGGTGTATGAGGAAGCACTCTGCATGGAGTTGGAATTGCGAGGGATTCCTTTTGCGCGCCAAGCGCCGCTGCCCGTGTGGTACAAAGGACGAGTAGTAGGCGAAGGCAGGATGGACTTGCTAGTGGGTAATTGTCTGGTAGTAGAATTGAAGGCAGTTGAAACGCTGTCGGCAATTCACTCAGTACAGTTACTCACATACCTGAGAGCAACAGGCCACAAGTTAGGCCTGCTAATCAATTTCAACGTCAGCGTTCTGAAACATGGCATAAAACGTGTAGTGCTCTCACACGCACAAAACCAAAACAATCCTTAACTTTGCGCGTCCTTTGCGTTCTTTGCGTCTTTGCGTTTTCGTCAAATCTATCTCAAGGAAGAGACTATGCCTGACTGGGAGAAGGACCCACACCATATCCGGGAGAGGTTGGAGGAGGAGGAGTACGCCCGGTTATCCCCTCTGGCGGCGAAGTCGCGGGAGGCCACCCGGCCTCTTGAGGAGGAGCCTTCCCCCACGCGTACCGCCTTCATGCGCGACCGCGACCGCGTGATCCACTCCAAGGCGTTCCGCCGCTTGAAGCACAAGACGCAGGTCTTCATCGGCCCCATCAACGACCACTACCGCACCCGCCTCACCCACACGGTCGAGATGTCGCAAATCGCCCGCACCATAGCCCGCGCCCTCCGCATGAACGAGGACGCCACCGAGGCGATAGCGTTGGCCCACGACCTGGGGCACACCCCCTTCGGTCACGCCGGGGAGGACGCCCTGCGCGAGATCTACGACCACGGCTTCAAGCACAACTACCAGTCGCTACGCATCGTGGACTACCTGGCGCGGGACGGGCAGGGCCTCAACCTCACCAATGAAGTGCGCGACGCGCTGGTCACTTCCACCCCGGTGGAGGAGGGGCTGGCTTCCGAGGGCATGGGTTACGGCTCGCTGGAGTCCAAGATCGTCAAGCTGGCCGACACGATAGCCTACATCAACCACGACACCGACGACGCCATACGGGCCAGGATCATCAGGAGCAGCGACGTACCGGACGATGTGTGCAGCGTGCTGGGCAACACGAATGCCGAGCGCATCAACAAGCTGGTTGAAGACATCATCGAGCAGAACTACGCCATAGCCTACCCCGAAGGCGAGCTTGCCGCGCAGGACAGGTGCAGCGTGGAGCTAAAGGTCAGCCCACGTGTGGAGCACGCAGCCAACACGCTGAAGCAGTTCCTCTACGAGCGGGTGTACATCGGCTCCGACGCCAAGGCCGAGGTCAGCAAGGTGGACCACCTGATAGCCTCGCTCTTCAGCTACTTCTGCGAGCACGTAGATGAGTTACCCCCCGAAATCCGGAACAACCCACGAGGCGAAACCAACGAGCGTATGGTAGTAGACTACATCGCTGGCATGACCGACCGCTTCGCCATCTCCACCTTCGAGCGCATCTTCGTCCCGAGGTCGTGGAGTTCGTGAGACGGAAACGCCAAGACGCGGAGAGGCCAAGAACGCGCCAAGTTAAGGGTTGTTTGGTTATAAGTAAAAGGACCAGGGTACATCTATCGTACCCTGGTCCTCTTGTATTCTCCAAACCTCAATACTCTTGGCGTTGTCCTTGGCGTCTCCGCGTCTTGGCGTTTCCGTCTCCTATACGCCGCAGCCGCAAGCTAGCACTTCTTCGGCCTGGGTGCCTTTGACTTCGTAGACGGAGTGCCAGTCGCCTTCGTAGTAGAAGCCGTGGGTGACTATGTCCATGACTTTGTCGTTGTTGAGGTCGAGCACGGCGGCGATAGAATGCGCGGAGGGGGCGCTGAACTCCTTGTCCTCGGTGTAGACCTCGCCCTCGATGGGGATCGTCTGCACCTTGCCGTTTACCACCTTGCGCATGAAGACGATTGAGTAGTCGCCTGCCTGAGCGTTGGGCGTTATCTCAAGTCCCTCATACTCCGTGACGTAATTGGTGGCGCTCACCAGCACTTCCGCCGAGCCGTCGCCCTCAAGGTCGATGCGGATTACTTGCGAGACCTTCACGGTGGGGTTGGCTAGACCCATGCGCTTCAGCTCGTCGCGTACCGCGTTGATGTATACCTGCTGGTTGGTCCGTTCCAGGCGGGGCACCCTCGGCACGGCGGCCCAGTTGCCACCCATGCCAAATACCTCGTACTTGCTGGTGCGCTTGGGCGAGACCTCCAGGGAATAGACATCCTCGCAAGGTACTCCGAGCGACTCCGACTTTGTGCCGGTGGATATGCCCATGAAACCCGCCAGGCTGTACATACGGTACTTGATGCCCGCCTTCACATTAGCAGCCATCTTGTCCGGGGTAATCCACTTACCGGCCTGCGAGCCACCCAGTATGCACGCGCTACCGTTAAAGTTGACCAGCGGCACGATTGGGGCCTGCGCCATGCTGGGTGCGGCCTGAGAGCTTGCGCTGCTGATACCCGCGATGGCAACCAATGCCAAAACGGGCGCGATAATACGGCGGAGGTCCATAGTATCCTCTTTCCTAGGCTGCTATAACCTAGACTAGCGACATGATTTTGCCCTTTTACCTCGTTATTAGCTGATTTTCCGATACCGGTAGCTGTGCTTTATCCACTGGATGTGGTACTGGCCCTTGGAAGATGCTGACATCAGGGCTGTATAGACTGTCGCTGGGACATCGTAGTACTGGTACACAGAACCCGACTTGAATTCAATCTCCAATATCTGCCTGTCTGCGTCATAGCCCACCGAGCGCAGATTACTGGAATCCACGTCCTGTCTTTGCATAGAAACGCCACCTCCTGCATAGGCCACCTACTAAGGCCACGAAGGCCTTACCATTATACAACGATGTGGAAGGGGTCTAGTCGCACAATCCACCCAACACATCTCGCCATCATGCGCCCTTCATTGACCCGGCGGAAGGCACCATATAAAGTTGATTTGCAGACCTTCCCTTGCGACTGACTCGGCAAGCCTGCGGCAGGCAAGGCGGTAACATGAGCAGCGACCCTACTCCCACCGTCATCCTGAACGCAGTGAAGGATCTCAGATGCGACCCTTACCGCTGTGCTGAACTTCCAGTACCATAGTTCTTGACGTTCAATATCATCCCCACCCAACATCTGAGATCCTTCGCTACACTCAGGATGACAGGGTGGGGCAGGGTTCAAATATCCCACTCTTCATACAGTTAAGAACGTGTTGTACATGGATGCAATGCATCCACTATTTCCACAAACAGGCATCCATATACGTGCTACGAGCGCATCCATCATAGCAGGATGCGGCATGGCTGTATGTGGTCGCACGACGCATCCACAACATAGCAACACTAGATATAGGGCAAAATTACCACTTTTGGTGCCACATTTTGCGTAAATCTTCCTACAACATGGTTCTTTGTGGAAAACTCGGCTAAACTGCCGACTCAGATTTCCACATTACGGAGTTATACTAGCGTGTAATCACCAAGCACGCATGTATCATGATTAGCTACCGTGATTCACCCCTTACGACCCCTCGGCCTACCGACCATCCGTAGCCTTACGCCGCTCCCGGCACCCAAGATATGACGCTGCATGGATAATGACGTTATAGCCGAGATAAAGTCCCGCATCGACATCGAGGATGTCGTTGGTGAGAAGGTGCGCCTCAGCCGGGCCGGGCGCAACCTCAAGGGCCTCTGCCCCTTCCACGGCGAAAAGACCCCCTCCTTCGTGGTCTACCCCAAGGACGGCTCCTTCCACTGCTTCGGCTGCGGCCAGAATGGCGACATTTTCGGCTTCATTATGAAGACCGAGGGGCTGGACTTCCGGGGCGCGCTGGAGAAGCTGGCCCGCAAGGCCGGGGTCGAGCTAAAGCCCCGCAACGAGCAGGCAGCGCAGGAGGACCGCCAGCGCGAGCGCCTCAAGGAAGCCTGCGCCGCCGCCGCCCTCTTCTACCACAACCTGCTGCGCCAGCACGCCGGGGCCGCGCAAGCCAGGGCCTATGCCGAGAAGCGCGGGCTGACCACCTCCACCTGGGAGCTATTCCAGGTCGGTTACGCGCCCGATTCGTGGGACATCCTGCTGAACCACCTGACCTCCAGGGGCTTCACGGTGCAGGAATGCGTGGACGCGGGCCTGGCCGCCGAGCGAGATGAAGGCGGGGCGTACGACCGCTTCCGCAACCGCCTGCTCTTCCCCATACGCGACCACAAGGGCGCTGTTGTCGGCTTCGGCGGGCGTGCGCTGGGCGACGGGCAGACCCCCAAGTACCTCAACTCGCCGCAGTCGGCGGTGTTCGACAAGAGCCACATACTCTATGGCCTCGACCTGGCCCGCCCCAACATCCAGCGCAACGGGCAGGTGGTGATAGTCGAGGGTTACATGGACGTGGTGGTGGCGCACCAGGCCGGGCAGACCAACGTGGTCGGCACGATTGGCACGGCCCTCACTGACGCCCATGCCGAGCTGCTCAAGCGCATCGCCAGGAAGGTGATACTCTGCCTCGACCCCGACACGGCGGGCGATATGGCCGCGCTCAAAGGCTCCGAGGTGCTACAGGAGCACGCCGAGAAGATCAGCATCCCGGTGCGTGGCGAGCGCGGGCTGATGGGCGTGGAACGGCGTTCACAACTGGAAATCCGCGTCATGCAACTGCCCAGGGGCGTAGACCCCGACGAGTTGCTGCTGGCGGACGGCGGACCCGCGCGTTGGGAGCAGTTGCGCGAGAGTGCCCTGCCGCTGGTGGACCACGTAATCGGCGTGGTGGCGGCCAAGCACGACCTGAACAGCGCGCACGGCAAGAGCGAGGCCGTATCCGAGATGGCCCTCTACGTCCGCGAGATAGGCGACCCGGTGCAGCGCGCCCACTACATGCAACGTGTGGCCTCGGTGCTGCGGGTGCCGGAGGACGCGGTGCGGGAGGCAATCGGCAGGGCCACCCCGCAGAAGCGCGAAAGCCGGAAATCTCGCGAAGAAGCGCGCACTGCCGATCAAGCTGCCGTACAGACTCCAAGGTCGTCCGGGAGCCTGCCTACCACGGTGGACATGGTCACGTCGGCGGAGGAGCACCTGTTGAGCCTGGTGCTCAAGTACCCGCAGGTGACCTGGATGGCGGGCGCTCCCGTGCCGGAGGACTTCATGCGGCTGGAGAACCGCCTCATATTTGAGACGGTGACGAAGGTAGCCGCTGAGAGCGACAAGAGCGCGGCCGTCACCGACGAGATACGCGCCGCCGCACGCCATGCGGTGGACGAGGCGCTAGCGCCCCACTTCGACCGCATAGCGGCACGCGACGAGCCGGAGCTATTCCGCTTCGCCCTGCCCTATGAGCTTGAAACGAGGCTGAAGCGGCTGCGCCAGCACAACGACCGGATGTGGCTGCACCAGTGCCAGGTCATGTTGCAGGAGGCCCACGAGACCGGCGACAAGGACACAATAGGCAAGCTCCTGCCCCTGTTGAGCGCGTCCTTCTCCCGCTTCCGGCACTACCAGCCGAAGCCTAGCACCGTCTTTCGCGACAGCCGAGATTGATTGGACGAAAACGCAAAGGCGCAAAGAACGCAAAGGACGCGCAAAGATTATGAAGGGTTTGGAGGGCAGGCGGTTACAGGCATAGGGGTGCAGGGAGCACCCTGCCGGGGGTCTGGGGGTGTCCCCCACTTCCTCCTACCCCACCCTTTTTGTAGTTCCTTCATAGGTAGACATCGGTGAGTGAAAAATCAGTAGCTAAAGGTCTAAATCTGGGGAGGTGAATCAGCGGCAAACAGGAAGAAGGCTCTCATGCGGCAAGCGGGCGCGAAGGCGTGAGTGAGGGCCACAGGAGCACAGGGTTACACCCGGCGTGCCGGGACAGTAGAGATCGAGCGAAGTGTAGAGAGTGTAGTCTGAGTTTTCGAGTACGCAGGAGAGGAAGGCAAGATATGCTGCAAGCCCACAGCCTGGACGACGAGTTCGAGCCGGTTTCAACGATGCAAACAACCTACCGCAAAGGCAAGCCCACCCACCTACAGATGGTGCCACTGGACGAGCCGGAGATAGCGGAGAGCGACCTGCATCTCGCCATCGTACCGGCCATAGACGACTCCGTGGATATGCCCACCATCGTCATCCCCGGTATGCCCGGAATGCCAGGCATCACGGATGACGATGCCGACGCGCTGGAGCCGGAGGTCACGCAGGAGCAGATTGATACCCTGCTCGACCTGGAGGGGGTGAGCACCGACGACCCCGTGCGCATGTACCTGCGCGAGATCGGGCGGGTGTCGCTGCTCAGCGCCGACGCCGAGGTGTCCCTTGCCAAGCGCATCGAGAAGGGCGAGGCGCTGCGCACCAAAATCAGCGAGATAGAGGAGCGCTACGGCTTCACCCCGCCCGGCGAGGTCATCTGCCTGGAAATCTACGAGGGGCTGATTGCCCGCTGGCCCGCCCTCGAAGCCCTCTACAAGGGGCACTATGACACCAGGCAGCTACCCGAGTCCAGACGTGAAGTGTTGCAGTCCATCACCCCCGTCGAGAGTCTCGACCCCAACCTCCTGCGCAAGGTGAGTATGCGCGACGGCAAACCCCCGGAGAAGCTGGCCGACGAGGTGCGCACCATCCTGCTCACCACCGCCATGCTGCCTGAGTTGCTGCAAGAGACGTTCGACATGGGCCAGTGGCCCGACGGTGAGGAGCTTGCCCTCATCCTACTCGACTGCGCCGACACGCTCGACAAGCACTGGAACATGGTGCTGGAAGACGCGAAGGCCGCCCGCGCCCACCTTGCCGAGGCCAACCTGCGCCTCGTGGTGAGCGTCGCCAAGAAGTACGCGGGCCGGGGCATGACCTTGCTCGACCTGGTGCAGGAAGGCAACATCGGCCTGCTCAAGGCGGTGGAGAAGTTCCGCTACAGCAAGGGCTACAAATTCTCTACCTATGCGACGTGGTGGATACGCCAGGCCATCACCCGCGCCATCGCGGACCAGGCCCGCACGATCCGCATCCCGGTGCACATGGTCGAGACGATCAACCGCGTGCTCAAGACCTCCCGCCGCCTGATGCAGGAACTCAGCCGCGAGCCTTCCCCTGAGGAGCTTGGCAAGGCAGTGGGCATGCCCGCCGACCGGGTGCGCGAGATACTGCGCATCAGCCAGGAGCCGATTTCGCTGGAGACCCCCATCGGTGAGGAAGAGGACAGCCACCTGGGCGACTTCATCGAGGACCACAAGGCGATAGCCCCGGCGGATGCCGCCACCCACAACATGCTCAAGCAGCAGATAGTGACGGTGCTCGGCTCGCTCACCAAGCGAGAGCGCAAGGTGTTGCAGCTACGCTTCGGCCTGGAGGACGGCAGGAGCCGCACGCTGGAAGAGGTGGGCCGCGAGTTCGGCGTCACCCGCGAGCGCATCCGCCAGATAGAGACCAAGGCGCTGAGGAAGCTGCGCCACCCCGCCCGCTCCAAGAAGCTGCGGGACTACATGGAGTAGAACTAAATAGAGGTCTTGACAGTAGGGGCACTTTGCAAAGTGCCCCTAGTTATTTGAGGTGTAGGATGGACCGAGAACGTTTTGTCCAATACATGCAAGAAACCCAGAAGCTAATAGAGGAGAATGGCTTCACCTTCCAGGCAGTTTATGGCGACGAGGAAAGACCTCCCTGGATCTACACTATTGGACTGACACAAACTTACAAGCACCCTGAACTATTCGTTATCGGTCCAACTATGGATGTCTCGGAACTACTATTAACACCCCTGGTGAACGAAGTCCGTAATGGGAAACGATTCGTTGATGGAGAGCGTTCTGGAGCAGCTATTGAGGGCTTTGACGTAGCCTTTCATGCGGTTGCTAAAGAGAACTATGACAACTACTTTGGAATTGCGCAGAGCTATTATCGGGGTGAAGACTTCGACGTACTACAGGTTGTCTGGCCCGATAACGAGAATCATTTTCCCTGGGAGGAAGGCTTTGACGAAGAGTTACGCCTAGCTCAACCTCTTCCCTAACCTTACTCCGGTCCCAACGTACCTAGCAACGAGTTGCTCATGATGGCATCGTATACCCTGTAGCTGGAGTGATAGACAACCTCCTTACCAGCGCCATCGAAGACAGAGAAATCACCGCTCAGTCGTAGCCTCGTAGGTGGGCACCGTGTATGTGCCTGTCAGGTGGGTAGGGATTGCCGTGGGCTGCACCGGCGGCTCTTCTTGCACGGGGAGGCCCTGGGCATAAGCCTTGCCAAAGGACGCGAGCTGAAGCCCACCCGGCCTACTGCGAGTGTTAGCGTATATTAGCCAGGTGCCCGCCAGTTCCAGCACAATCCTGTTCTCCTCCTCGCCCTCGATGAGCAGCCGCACAGGTTGGAGGTTCTTTAGCTTCATCCCAAATGTCTGGATTGTCTGGTAGTCCTCGCCCTTATATGAGTACCACACCAGGGTATCGCCTTTGATCCTCAGGCCGTAAGGGGTACTGTTGATCCGAACAGAACGAGCCGTGCCGGTGCGCACATCCACCACGTTGATGCTCCCCGCGTTGCTCCAGACTAGCGTATGGCCGCTCAAGACCACTTCCACCGGCCTGAAGTCGGGGTGGCCCCTGAACGAGAGCACGGTGCGTGTCGTGCCGGTCTTCAACTCGTATGCGAAGATGTTGTAGCAAGCCTGGGCGCTGCACTCGGCAGGGGTATCGAGCCACACGGCATAGTCCTCGCTGAGTCCCCATGCTAGCGGGTACAGTGTCTTTGGGCTTATCTCGACGGTCCGGTTGGTTTGGAGGTCCTTTGACATCAAGCGCCCCGCCGTGCCTATACTCTCGACCCATGCAACCGTTTTGCCCGCGATAAGAGGCGCGGCGACGGAATCCGTCACCTTGAACTGCTCGCCCGTTGCCAGGTCCTTGCCATAGATGCCATGCACGCTACACTCCGGCACGCAGCCAGGAACTGAATCCTGCCACACTACGATGGAGCCGGAGATAGAGGGGTTCTGCTGGTCGCGCTCACCATCCGCGACGGTAATAACCTGCCCGCTGGTAAGGTCTAGCCCGTACACATCGGACGTGCCGTACAGGTTCCTGCCCGCCCCTGTAGTAGCCGACTGGGTCCAGACGAGATACCGTTCGGAGGCACGGGGGTGGCCCTGCACCATGTCCAGCCCGCTCGCGGGAGGGGCGGGGATTGCTGGTGGTTTGGCCGCGTGCACGGCCCTGTACCTGACGGTGCCAAGCTGGCTCAACAGCACGTTGTATGGCGGCTGGTTCTCAGGATGGTACTCCATCACGGCCCGCTCGAAATACTGCACACGATAGGTCCTGCCGTTTATATCGCTGCGCTCTTCGAATTCGTCCGTCAGGGGGTAGCCCTGTTGTGCCAGGCCGCCATGAGACCGCCAGTACTCCAGGAAGATACCTCCGAGCCGCTTGCCTGTCTGCTCGAACAGCACCGAGCCTGGGCTTGTGTTGGGCTGCTGGCCCGGTGCGCCGCCGGGGTACTTGCCTTCGTAGGTGGACACCCCCAGCAAGCTCAACAATACATCGTGGGGCCGCTGGTTCTCCGGGTGTAGCTCGAAAATCGCGCGTTCAAAGTACTGGACGGCGTAAACCTTGCCGTCGGTCTCGGAGACTTCGTGCATAACCCCGCTGAGGGGGTACCCCTGCTGTGGCAGTCCGCCGTTCTGCTCCCAGTACTCCAGGAAGCGACCCTGCACGGTATGGCCGGTTTCGGGGAAGTGCCTGGAGTTGGTCTGCGCGTATGAGGGAGAATTATTGTAGCCTGTGTTGATAGAGAGCAGTAGCGCGCAGAGGGCTACTGCCAAAGCGGGGCTTCTGAGGCTGATACGCATGGCTTTCCCCTTCTAAGTTGGACGTGAGCCTGCCGCTCTCAGGACTCCTGCACATACAACGCGCTATCGTTTTTCAGGTTGTGTACTGCTAGAAGACCTCGCTCTGACACCAATATACCGCTAAGGGTTCGTAGATGTGCCAAGCTGCTGCGTCTCAATCAGTTCCAGCCTGGTTGGCAGCGCTCCTGCCCTCAATACGGCCACAAGTCGCTGGGCCTCAGCCCCAGTCATGCCCACGATCATGAGTTCTCCATTGGAGATAGCGCTCTCTATCCGCGGAGAGCTAATTACTCGCTTGTCTACCACTACAGGTGCATACATCCCTACGTTCGCGGAGGTGTAATCAGCGAACTTCTGCGTGCCCTCCTCGTTGAGAGCAAAGATCACGCGCGGCTGTCCGGTCGTCGGGTCGGCCTCCTGAGTCACTTTGTCAGGCACTATCTCCCGGCTGGTGACTATGGCTTGGTATGGGTTCAGACTCTGCGGCGCGCCCTCCTCGAAGGTGGGACCGCCTTCGCTGGTGACTATTATCGTACCCTCCGGGAGTGGCTCGCTGCCGCCGTCCACGATTTCAAGGAAGCCGTTTTGCATCATGGCGCGCCGTGTCTCCTCAGCGTCAGATTCGCCGCGTAGCTCCACTATGAGCAAATCAGGCTCTTCCGAGCGCACAGCCAGGTTGGTGACGCCCATCTCTCGCGCGCGGACTTCCATTACGCGGCGAGCCTGCTCCTGCACCTCAGGAGTGATCGCTTGCTCGCCGTCGAACGGCACCATCCTCAGTATGAGAGCTACCCCAGGCTCAAGCGGAGCAGCAGAGGTAGCAGTAGGCGCGACAGGCTCTGGAGAACCACCCGCGTCGCACCCGGCCAGCAGCGTACCGGCTAGTAGAACGACCAATATAAGGCAGCCGGGCAGCTTCGATCTCACAATAGGCTCCTTCTGAATTTGGAAATTGGAATTTCGAATTGCGAATTTTTCGCGTCCCACAATTTGAGGGGCGGCGGTCTACCACAGGATGACAGGCATACCAAGAAACGCGCCATACCTGTTGGCGGCTGCGGTGATAGCTTCCTTATGGGCCTCATTGGGCCTGGTGATTAATTGGGTGGTGATGGCGACCGCGCCTTTGCTGAACGTGCGCTTCCACGAACCAACGGCCTTCCCATCTATGACAACCAGGTTGCCAAGGTAGAAGCTGTCCTGGGGGTCCTGCTTTTCGGAGGAGGGGTCTACTAGGGCGCTACGGTCCCTGTATGCTACACTATACTCGTCAAAGTTGGGCAGCAAATAGGCAGTTGGGGATGTGGCACCCTCGAAGGACGTAGACTCGGCAAACCAGTAGGTCCGCCCCTCTATCGTTTCGTGCGCGAGGTGGGACTTGACCATCTCGATACCGGCTTTCACGTCGCCTGCGGTCAGCCCGGACCACCATACAAGGTCCTTCACCTGTGCGGGGCCGTGGCTCCTGAAATAGCGGAGGGTAAGCTCGGCCAACGCCTCGTCGCGCTCCAGCCCCCTGGCCTGTGGCGCACGCTCGTCCAGCAGGGCATAGGTAAACTGCGCGCCCCGTCTCGCGCCGCTGCACACAACCCCATCCAGTTCGGCCCGCATCACTATGTGTGCCAATCGCCGGGAGTCCTGGGTATCTATACCGGCTTGCTGCAATATGGCTCCAAGCTCAGGCCGTGTAAGTTGCTGCCCGCCCTGCAACGCTTTCGCCAGTACGTTGTGGCTGCGGGCGAATAGGGCCTCGTCCAGTTGGAGCGCACGATAGTTGGAGGCATCGACGGCATTCACGCGCGGCCCGGTGAGCGCAAGCAACCAGCGGATGTCAGCAGGAAGGATGAAATGCCAGGTGGGCCGCATGACGTGGGTGCGGAGGATAGTCCCCTCCGCAAACGCTCGCTCTACATCATCGTCTGCTGCACCACGCAAGCGCAGGCCGACCACCCACTTCGCCGCCGGATAGTCCTGGGCCTGGACCGCCCCCATCCAGCCCACTACCTCCTCCGGCTTCTCAAACCGAGCGCCCGCAAGTCGCTGGCTACGCAGCCGCGCATCCGCAACATCCAGACTTACCATCAACCCGGCCTCTCTCCCTCAAATTCGCAATTCGAAATTCCAATTTCGAAATCGGGCATCAGTGCTCAAACGGTATCATCTCGCCTGCCTCCACACGCACAGATAGGGTGTTCTGAGGTGGCGGATACGGGCAGTTATAGCGCGGGCTATAGGCGCAGGAGGGATTGTACGCCTCGTTGAAATCGAGCACGTAGGTGGTGTCGTCGCGGCGGGGCACGTCGATGTAACGGCCCGCACCGTAGGACTCGTGCCCGGTGGTGGCGTCCTTGAACGGCAGGAACAGGTAGTCGTAATCGGGCTGCTCCGGCACGGCGCGGTAGGCGGTAAGTTGGTGCTCCTGGCCGTCCGCCTCGAAGCGGAAGGTGCCGTACACGTCGAAATCGCGCAGGTCGCCAATGGAGGTGGGAAGCTGCACGCGCATACCCGTACCTGGGGCCTCGCGGTCCAAAGTGGCTTCTACTCGCCACGCGGGGTTGGGCGGGAAGAAGCGGGGCCCCTCGAACCCCTCCGGTACGGGGCTGCCGCGCCAGTTGAACATGTTGAGGTAGTAGTCGGCGGCCTCTGCTCGTGCGGCCTCCAGGTTAGCGCGCCAGGTAGGCTCATCAAAGGTGTTGTCCATGTTGCGGTCTGCTCCTGTAACTCGCTTGCTTGGTCAGCTTTGATACACTTTGCCCTTCTCGTACGCTCCCAGCAACGTGTAGCTGGTGGAATGGGCTTCCAGGACCCGGCTGACTTCCCTCTCGGTGGTGTGAGGGATTTCCATGTCAGCCCAGAAGACGTACTCCCAGTCAGTGCCAGGGATGGGGCGAGACTGTATCTTTGTAAGGTTGACTCTGTGCTCTGCCAGTGCGTTCAATACGCTTGCCAGGCTGCCCGGCTCATGTTTTAGCTGGAATATGTAAGTCAGCTTCTCCACCTTCTCGTTCAGGTTATCTATCACCTGGGGCGTTGGAGAGACACAGATAAACCGGGTCATGTTATGCGACACCGTGGCTATGTCTTCCGAGAGAATCCGGACGCTACCATCCTGCGCAAGCGCGCTACTGCCGATTGTCGCTTTACTTCTATCACCCGAAGCTATGACTAACTGCTTGCCCGCCGAGGTGCTTTCGACCGGGTGGACGAACAGCCCATGCTCCCGAATGAAGTCCGCGCATTGCAGGATGGCTTGGCGGTGAGAATAGACTTCCCTTATATCCGAGAGGCGAGCGCCTGGCAGCCCTAGCAAGTGCATCCTGATCTTCAAGCTGGCTTCACCCAGAATCCTGAGCTTCTCCTCGAACATTATGTCTACGCACTCGTGTACGTCGCTGCTGTTCGTGTTCTCGATGCCCAACACGCCCACCGCCGTCTTATCTTCCCTGAGGCTGGCAGCTACCTCGGGGAAGGAAGCACAGGGTATAAGCTCGCGGCCCGTGCCGAAAAGCTGGGTAACCAGGATGTAGCTGAAAGAGCCTTCCGGGCCGAGGTAATATATTCTGTTTGCGGGGGCCGGTGACGCTTTCATCTCAGTAGGTGGACCAACTCCTCCAGCGACTCTATACGCGGGCAATCCAGCGCCATGTCGCGCCGCACGCCCTCCCTGTCCAGCAGGATACCCGCGACGCCCGCCGAGCGAGCGCCCAGCACGTCGGTGACGTAGTTGTCGCCCACGTGCACAGCCTGGTTGGCGGTCACCCCTGCCCTCGCCAGCGCCTCGCGATAGAGGCCGGAGCCGGGCTTGGCCTCGCGCTGCACGCCGGACACCACCATAAAGTCTATGTACCGCCCCACACCCAGGGGCAGCAACACCTTGCCGATGAGCGCGCTCTCCCAGTCCGACACGACGCCCAGCTTGTAGCCCTTATCGCTCAGGCTAGCCAGGGTGGGCAGCACATCGGGGTAGAGCTTCCAGGCACCGGGGACCAGGTACCGACTGTAGACACCTGCCGCGCAGGCGGCCAGCATAGCCTCATCGGCCTCGACCCCAGCCTCGCGGAAGACGGCGGTGTAATAGCCCAACCACAGCCTTTGTACCCGCTCGTCTGAGGACCAGAGATCGGGGTCCCTACGCTGGGTCTGGTGCAGGAAGGCCGAAGCTCGCGGTACGGCCGCCTCCAGAGCCTCGACCCTCATGTGCAGGCCGTGCTCCCGCCCCACCTCGTAGCAGAGGTGTGCCAGCGAAAGCTCGGAGTAGACGAGGGTCAACCCCGCGTCGAGGAAGACCGCGCGGACGTGCTCGAACATGGGACGGTCAGCGGACAGAGCCTGAGTGCTCCTCCTGGGGTAAGACCTCGCCGCCTGGTGCCGTGGGCGCGGCTGCGACCTTCGAGGAGGGGCCGGGCCTGAAACGTTGCAGCCGCATACCGAGGGGCACAGGTTCCGGCGAGCCTGCGGGTGTGGGGTTGGTCTGCGACAGGTCGAGTTGCTCTAGCCTATACGCGCCATAGAGCGCGGCAACCAGCACCACCGCACCCACCACGTAGCCTTCGAGCGGGTCGGCCTGCATCACCACGAGCGCGGCCACCCCCAGCATCCCCTGGATAAGGTAGAGGATCATGACCGCCTCACGCTTGCTGAAGCCAAGCGTCACGAGCCGGTGCGAAAGGTGGTCCTTGCCGCCCCGGCTGATGGGGATGCCCCGGCGGATGCGCGACAAGGTTACCAGCATGGTGTCGAACAGCGGCACGCCCAGCACCAGCACGGGCACCATCCAGGTCACGATGTCGAAGTTGGCCGGGAAGCGCAGCTTGATGCCCACCGCCGCGAGCATGAAGCCGAGGAAGAGCGAGCCGGTGTCGCCCATGAAGATATAGGAGGGGTTGAAGTTGTAGTATAGGAAGCCGAGGCACGCCCCCACCAGCACGGCGGCCATAGGCGCGACCAGCAGTTGGTCGGTGAGCGTGGCGATGAGGAAGAAAAAGACCGAGGCCACCGCCGCCACGCCGCCCGCCAGCCCGTCCATGTTGTCCATGAGGTTGAGCG
>JALZHG010000284.1 GCA_030914045.1 Chloroflexota bacterium
ACCGGCGACTCGAGGAGGTCGGGCGTGAGGATCTCAAGGGCAGGCTCGCCATAGACAACGCCAAGATCGTCTACCAGGAGTTCAAGAAGATCTTCAGCAATCCCAAATGGGAGGCTTTGGAGTCTAAAGGGGCCACGAAGCAGCGGCCGCTGTGGGCCTCGACCTCTACCAAGAACCCAGAGTACAAAGACACCGTCTACGTGGACAACCTCATCGGTCCCGAGACGGTCAACACCATGCCCCTCTCGACGCTCAAGGCGACGATGGACCACGCCGAAGTCCGGCCGACGCTCGAGGAAGGCATTGAGGAGGCCCACAAGCTCCTTGAGGAGCTAAAGGAGGCCGGCGTGGACTACGACGACGTGGTAGAGGTGCTGGAGAAGGAGGGCGTGCAGAAGTTTGTCGACTCCTACAACGAGCTCATAGAGGAGATAGAGCACAAAAGCAAGCGCCTAGCCCGCCAGGCCTGAGGCCCTGCAACCGGCTGGTGCTGGTACGCAACGGACACAGGATTGGCTCTGGCACGCCGAAAACCGCCTAAAGAAGCGCAATTTCCGGATACGCTAGGACGGGCACGGACGTGCTCAAGCAAACTCGTAACAGGAGACCTTAGTTGGACTTTAGCCTTTAGGCCGCATAGCAAACGGCATCGGTTAGCCTTTCCAGGAACTCCCGCGGAACTTTTACCGTGTCGTTTTCCTGCGGCAACCCGCAAAAAGTCGCCTCCTCCTGCGCCCACAGCTCCTTTCTCACCAAGGCCAGAGCGTCGGAGAAGGTCGGATGCTTCTTGTCGTACCAGGCCGTTCGTCGGACGGCGTCGGTGCCTTTGGCCATGTGCTGGTGGGCTAGGAGCGTGACCACCGAGAACAGGGCCAAAAGGGCAGGGGCAGTTCTCTGGATGGCCATCTCTGACCAATGCCTCTGCGTCTCAAACCCGAGGCGCTGACGAGCCTCTTGAAAAGTGGCTTCCATTTGCCAGCGCCTCACGAACCAGGAGATGATCCGTTCCGGCTCAGCGCAAAGGTCAGTGCACAGCAAGGCTTGGGTGTTGAACGCTCCTTTGGGGTCTCGGATCAATACCCAGCGCACAGGCACGGCGGGCAACCCCGTGCTGTACCAGATGGCGGTATTTGAGACGATCTCCACCGTGCGTTCTCCACCGCCGTACCAGTTTGCAACTATGATCTGCTCCCAGCCGGTAGAGGGGTCTTCGGCAATGGTTGAGAGGTTCGCCATACGCTCACCCTTGAGCCGAGGCCTGCCCATCTGACCGGGAAGCCGCGGCGGAGTCGGCTCGTAGAGGGCGGCGTCCAGCCGTAAGCGGGTGATGAAGTTGATCGGGTTGGACAGTCTCCGGCAACGCTCGAGCAATTCGAGGGCAGCGTAGGTGCCGTCGGCCACGGCCACAATCTCACGCTCCGGATGCCAGCGCCTGACCAGCAAAAGCAACTGCTACGCCCACTCGGTCAGTTTCTTGTGGCGCTTGCCATGCTCTTTTGCGTAGCGCTCGGAAGGAGCCAGCGTTGAGAGGAACGGCAAGGACCACACCCGACGAGCCCAAGGAACCTCCGCCAAAAGCGTCACGCACACCCACCTCAGAGCACTGGTCTTCTCACGAAATGGCCGCGGCTGGATCTGACCTAAGGTAGCGGTAGATGCCCTTCGCCGTGATCCTCTTGCCCTGGCGGCGCTCCAAGGTCTCGTCGATGCCCACCACCAGCGGATCTCCCTCAGTCACGAAGGCTTCCACAAGCAACCCCAGCAGGATGCGACTTACCTCTTGAGTGGACCACTTCGCGCGGTTCAAGATCCGATGGTAGCGGCAGAAGCGCCGTTCATTGTCCAGACCTACTGCTCGCAGGGCGGAGGCCACGGTCCGTTTTCCCGGAGCCAGGATCGCTCCGACGATCAACACCCGGACGTACCCCCAGACGCTTCTGGAAAACAGTGACGCAAAGGGGAGCAAAACCCGTATCATCCCTTCCGGTAGGGTACGCATCGATCACCTCTCTTTGCAGACCTCGCCAAGAATTGCCCGGCGTATAGTCGGAGCCGGGCTGGCAGAAAACAAGGCGACTTCCCAGGAAGCTCCACCACAGGCGCGTTACTTCAGATGCCCGTTGCGTCGTGCACCACTTCGAGACGGCGTTCGGAGAGACGCTTGTGCGCGGCTTCTTGCTTGAGAACCTGCTCGAGCTCGATCTAGCTTTCGAGCGGGCTGAGCGGTTCTCCATCTGGGGTCCGGCGCGAGTGGTGTTCGACCGCTCGGGCCGCATTGCAGACGCCGCTAATGCGCCCACTCAAGGGGACCCTCACCCAGCGGATCGGGTGGGCGAAGCGGGGTTTGCCTGGCACGACGTTTTGCACGCCTGCACCGCTGTGCGGCGCGGCCGCCCCTGGCAGGGACTGTAGTACCTGGAGCGTGTCCGAAACCGCACCCTAAAGCTCGCCCAGGAGCGTCGTGGCTTCTACGCCGACTTCTTCGACTATGTAGATGACATACCGGTCGAAGAGCTGGCACCGTTTGAAGATACGCTCGTGGTCTCCCTCGATCCTGAGTCGCTGCTCGGTGCAATCGAAGTCACCACACGGGCCTTCCTTGCCGAGCTTCGTCACGGCGAGCCAGCCCTCGCAGACCGGCTCGAAGGGCCTCTCCTCGAGTTTGCTCGGCTTCGCTAGCCTGAAGCCATTTAGCAACAGTCGCGGCGACCTTTCTTGCCAACGTTGTTCCAGCAACACGCCTGGCAATATTTGGCGAGGGCCGCTCTTTGAGCGGGATGGTGGCGAACGCACCCTACTCTTTCATCCGCAAATGGCCAAAGTCCAGCTTAGGTCAGCGGTTCTCAAGTCCGCTCGTCGGCTCTCGTTATTGTGGCGGTTTCCTCACGCTCGCTACCATAGGACGCCTCTATCTCCCCAACGACGAGCGCGACGCCTCGGTAGTTGTCTTCTACTGTTTTGTTACGGGCCGACCGGGGTACGCTCATATTTCCTTATTTGCGCCCGATACATGGTCACGACTGACGAAGGAGTTGGATGCAACCGTGAGCACGGTCCCCGATATTACCCTAAACGACGGCAACACCATCCCCCAGCTCGGTTTCGGGGTCTTCCAGATCAAACCTAAGGATACCGCCAAGGCGGTGACCGAGGCCCTCGAGATCGGCTACCGACACATAGACACCGCAGAGATGTACGGTAACGAGAAGGAGGTCGGCGACGCAATCCGCGCCTCCGGCCTCGACCGCGGCGAGGTCTTTGTCACCAGCAAGCTCAACAACGGTGCCCACGAGCCCCAGGATGCCCGAAAGGCGTTCGACAGGACGCTCTCGGAGCTCGGCTTCGACTACGTGGACCTGTTCCTCATCCACTGGCCTTTGCCCACGCGCTACGACGGCGACTTCGTCTCCACCTGGGAAACGCTAGAGGAGTTCCATAGTGACGGCCGCTCCCGTTCGATAGGCGTGTCGAACTTCCAGATCGAGCACCTGGAGCGGCTGGCCTCAGAGACAGAGGTGGTGCCGGCGGTAAACCAGATCGAGGTGCATCCCTACCTCACCAACGAAGCGGTGCGCTCCTACGGTCGGGAGCACGGGATCGCCACAGAGGCGTGGTCGCCTATAGCGAAGGGTAGGGTGCTCGATGACCCCACCATCACCGAGATCGCCAAGAAGGTAGGAAAGACGCCGGCGCAGGTCGTCCTGCGGTGGCACATCCAACGCGGCGACATAGTGTTCCCCAAGTCGGTGACGCCTTCGCGGATGAAGGAGAACTTCGAGATCTTCGGCTTCGAGCTTGCCTCCGAGGACATGGACGCTATCACCGTGCTTGATCGGGGCGAGGAAGGGCGCACCGGCCCGCACCCGGACACGTTCGCCTACGTCCCTGCCTGAGCCGCCTCAGAGC
>JALZHG010000285.1 GCA_030914045.1 Chloroflexota bacterium
CCGAAGATATGCCATCCGGCTGATGCTCCCTACACCTCGGGTCCGTACAGTGTGAAGTGCCCTCTATATGGGTGGGGCTGGGCCTATTTCTCTTCTATCCCTTGCCCGGGGAAGTTCCGCGGCCCGGCCCCTTCGTTTTGCCCCGGTCCTATGCCGGAGCATCATTGGGGGTACTGGACCGGGGCAAAGCTTCATTCACCGTAGTGCTTAGTAGTAGGGAATTCTGCGAACTCCGTTTGCACGATCCTGCAAAGACCCGCCCGTATAGGGGCGAAGGACGGCCGATAACCCCGCCGGTCAGTAAGGGACGATCTATACATCTTGTGGTACTGGATAAAGATGCGCCCTAATGAATACTAGAAAGCGGAGTATTACCCGTGGTCAATGTCCCAAAACTACAAACCGCCTGAGCCAAGGTTCCGCGCCCTGCTGACCGAGGGCGGTGCCCGACAAGTAGAGTTGGCTAGAGCATAGGAGCATGGAAGCGAAATAGGGAAACTACCATGGTTGAGAGCCATGGGTAGCGACACGGGTGTCGCTAGGGAGCATGCAGAGTTGGCACTCGTGCCAGTGTGCTTCGAGGTCCATACCTCTGCGGTATTCGAAGCATTTGCTTATTATATTCTCCGGAGTCTTGTTCTGAGTCCCGTCGGGCGGAGCGGCGGGTACACACAAGGGAAGGAGCTCGCCGATTCACATCGTCACTGGGCTCTTGGCGGTCTCTTTATTCGTAGTGATCTCGGTAGCTGGGTTGGTCTTGGTGCAGCGCTTGGTGCCTACCGGGACGCGCCAGCAACACAACGATGTCGCTGGCTTCATCTACGCGGTACTCGGCGTTGCGTACGCCGTGCTGCTGGGGCTCACGGTCATCGCCGTGTGGGAGGAGTGGGAGGTGGCCAAGGACACCGCCAGCGACGAAGCCAACGACCTGGCCGAGATCTTCTCGATCGCTCAAGGGCTGCCGCCACGCGAGGGTGAGCGCGTCCAGGAGCTCGCCCGGTCGTACGCGCGGGTCGTGGTCGAAGATGAGTGGGCACTGATGGCGCAAGGCGAGGCTAGCCCGCGCGCGTGGGATCTCCTCGACGAGATCCGGGGGAGCATCGGGGAGTTCAACCCCACCACGGGCGCCCAGCAAGCGCTCTACGAGCAGGCGCTGGAGCGGGTGCACGAGCTGGCGGACGCCAGGAGGGACCGGCTGCTGGAGGCCGAGGAGGGCATACCTGCCATCTTATGGGTAGTGCTGCTGGTCGGTGGGGCAATTGTAGTGGGCTTCACCTACCTCTTCGGTCTAGAGAGCACTTTGGTGCACACGCTGATGGTGACGGCATTGACCTTGGTCATCGGCCTGGTGCTATTCACCGTTGCCGTGCTCGACCACCCGTTCAAGGGCGATGTGCAGGTTGGCCCTGACGCCTTCGAGATGGAGCTGGAGAGGTTCCAGGAGAGCAACCTCAACGACCTCTGATGAAGTCCGACGCCCTGCTGAGCGAAGGCCTGTTTCGCCTCTAGAGATGCTCCGAGTGTCGCGCGAATTGAACGATGGGTGGTGTGGTATCGTGAAGCGAACTACGGCACCAAGAGGTAGGAGGCAGCCTACGTGGTCCCAATCGCGCAGAAGTTCGAACACTTCCTGGACGTCTAGCGTCGCCCGGACGGTAGCAGGTGGGGCGGGCAGGACCTCCACTATGCCACGGGGGGTGTCGTGACCCGTTCCTACGTGAGTAACTTGCGCAAGGGCAAGATCGAGAACCCCGGCTTCGAGAAACTCCGGGCGATAGCGAAGGCGATGAACTTCCCGCCCGAGCTATGGTTCGAGGACGTAGAGAACCTGCCGGACGTGTCTGGCGGCCGCCCCTCGTGGTTCCTAGATGGAGACGACAAACCAACGCTTCTCGACGAAGAGCTGGTGGAGGCGCTGCGGGATGAGATCGCACGCGCTGTGCTGCGCGAGGTTGCACGCCTCCCGGAGCGAGACAGGAGGATCGTGCTGGAAATCGTGAGACAGTTCTGTGATCAGCAGGATGCGTCCAGTAAGTAGAATTGACGAAGGTATGCCTAGCTACGCGGAGATGGCCCAGGAGCGCAAGAAGGCCAGGTCATTGTACCTGGAGCTCAGGGCGCTGGGGCTCGAGCTATGCGCGAAGGAAGGTCCTCACGACGCCACGGGTTACAGGGTGAGAGTGGCCGGCCTGCATTCGCTCACTGAGGCCCACGCCGACCTGATAAGGCGGCGGGTAGAGGCGAGCAAACCGGGGCTCTTGAGGGTTCTCTTCGGGAGGTGGGACCCCGATGTCTTGGCAATACAGCGGGAAGGAGCCATGAAGTGAGCGCTCTGGAGCGGTTGTTCGGGAATCAGTGCGCCAAGAGGTAAGTGCGGTGCAGAGGATGAGACCCAAGCGGATGGAGGAGAAGGATCATGACCATCATCGAAACCATCGACAGACCCTCCGAAGAGGTCGTAGAGGGCCTTCGGGAACTACTGCAGTACGAATCCGTAACCTGTGCGGTCTCGGATTGTATGGGCAGGTTCAACGCGATGACCGCCGACATGCGCCCACTCTTCGAGGGAATACGTTTTGTGGCCACGGCCGTGACGGTGAAAACCCTGGCCTCCGACCTGGCAGCTCCGTTCAAAGCCATAGACCTCTGCCATCCAGGAGACGTGGTAGTCATTGATTCACACGGCTCCGTCGACACCGCTTTCTGGGGAGAGAATATGGCCATGTCGGCCATGAACCGAGGTGTGATGGGAGCGGTGATAGACGGCGCTTGCAGGGATGTAGAGGAGATAAGAAGGTTGAGGTTCCCCGTAATGTGCAAGGGGATCGTCCCCAACGTGGCCTCGATCTCTGGCTACGGCCACGTCAATATTCCTATTCAATGCGCTGGAGTTCCCGTACACCCGGGGGACGTTGTGGTCGTTGATGGTAATGGGGTAGTGGTCGTCCCCAAAGAAGCCGCCCCTGATATTCTGGCTAAGGCCCAGCAGTTGCTTGCGACGGAGCATATTCTGCAGGAGAAGATAAGAGCCGGTGCCACCATCGGTGAGCTTATCAACGTGGACGAGGTATTCGAGAACGTGTTTGCCTACCAGGAGCGTGCCACGCAGGAAGACAAAGAATAACTCGGCTGGGCGAATCTCTGATTGCTCGGTAGAAGAAAGCTTTCCAGCTCGGCGTAGAGAGGCACTGGCGGTGGCCGTTGCTCGCGACCGTGCGGCTAGAGGCGAACGCCGATTACGACAACGGCGTTGCCATTCCACATTAGGCTAGCAGCTCGTGGGACGGTAGAGGTGAGACTCGCTGGTTAGCGAGCCCGCGAGGAAGCTGGAGCTTAACGCCGTACCCATGACCGACCGTGCCGGGGTATCCTTGACGGGGGCCCCGGCCCCCCTCTTTTGCCAGATTCTCCAAGAAAGCTCCGAAACGTCTTGCTCGTAACGCTCTTCGTAACGGTTAGGAGACGTTCGCCCGCTATGGTAGTGAGGCAAAGAGGCGCTCAAAGCACCTCAGAAGGAGTGAGAATGATGACCAAGAGTACGGCGGGCAAGTCGAGTGTCAAGTGGGCGGCCCGCTTCGCCTACGCGGCCGGAACCACAGGCATCCTCGCCAACCTGCTTCTCATCGCCTTTTTTGCCCTGCAGGCCAGCCACCCGGAGGATGGGACCTCCCTCGGCTCAGCCAACGACCTAATGGGGTCGCTCGCGAGCGCATTCCTCGCGAGCGCATTCATGATCCCTGTGGCGCTCGCGCTGAACGCATGGCTGCCCAACGGGCGCTTGAGCCGATTCACCCAGGTGGTCGGCCCGTCGACCATGGCGGTCCTCACGGTAGGCGGTCCGCTGCTGGTGCTCGGGGTGCTGGCGTTCAACGTCCAGGCACCCATCATGGTAGCAGCCTGGATG
>JALZHG010000100.1 GCA_030914045.1 Chloroflexota bacterium
ACCCAGTTCATTGCGTCCGGGGGCCCCCTGAACGTTGTATTTCTGGTTGATCGCTCCGCAAGCGTTTCGGAGGCAAGCAGGCAGGCATCCTTCGACTTCGTGCGACAGGCCACTGAGGCGATGGGGCCGGATGACCGCGCGGCGGTGGTGCTGTTCGGAGAGAATGCCATACTCGACCGGGCACTGAGTGCGGACACCGTGTGGACTGCCGCGGGCCACGAGCCTTCGGCCCTTGCGACCGACATTGCCGACGCTATTCAAGTGGGTACGGCGCTCTTACCCGAGGGCGGCGCGAAGCGGCTCGTCCTCCTAAGCGACGGGGTGGAAACGGTGGGTGAGGCCAGGAGCATAGCCGCGGGAGAGGCCCTATCCGGAATCCAACTGTCGGTGGTGCCCCTTGGAGACACGGCGCAAAATGAAGTGGCCGTTGACAGGGTTGTAAGCCCCAACAGCGTACCTTCCGGCCAGCAGATCCCCGTGCGAGTACTTGTAAAAAGCAACAGCGACAGGGCGGCAAGTGTCACGTTATACGATGGCGAGACGCCGGTTGCCACCCAGGATGCCCAATTGAAAGCGGGCGACAACGTGCTTACCTTCACCACTGAAGCCCGGGAACAGGGTTTTCACGTGCTCAAGGCGCGCGTCGACTCCGTAGACGACCGCTTCAGCGAAAACAACGAGGCCCTGTCCTTCACCATCGTGAAGCGGCCCCCCACGGTCCTGATTGTGAGTGGCACCGATGCGGACAGCCTTCCGCTTCAGACTGCGCTGGAGTCGAGCGCCATAGACGTGGACGTAGTTGCCCCTGTCGGCCTACCTCGTGAGACCAAGAACATTGGCAAGTACGATGCTATAGTGCTTGCCAACGTCTCGGCTAGCTCGCTTGAAATTGAAGGGCAGCAGGTGCTACAGAGCTACGTGCGCGACATGGGGCGCGGACTCATTATGATAGGCGGCGACCTCAGCTACGGTGCGGGAGGGTACACGCGCTCTCCAATCGAGGAGGTGCTGCCGGTGCGCATGGACGTGCGCACCTCCGAGGAGCGGGCCTCCCTGGCGATGACCTTCGTCGTGGACAAGAGCGGGAGCATGGGGCGCTGCCACTGTGGGGGCAACCAGCAGTTCAACCCGAACATGCGCACCGAGTTCGGCGAGAGCAAGATCGAGCTGGTGAAGCAGGCTATCGCCAAAGCCACGTCGCTCCTCAATTCGAGCGACCAGGTGGGTGTGGTAGCTTTCGACGAACAACCGACCTGGCTGGCGCGCCTGCAACCTATCGCGGAGCTTGGCGAGCAGCGACTCGAACAACTGTTACAGCCGGTAGAGGCGCAGGGCAACACCAATATGTTCGAGGCCTTATCGCAATCCGTGGACTCTCTTGAGGCAAGTAATGCACAGCTAAAGCACATTGTCTTGCTTGGCGACGGTTGGAGCAAGCACTCCGATTATGATCCGCTGTTGGAGCGTATGTCCGCCAGCAATATCACGCTCTCCACGGTCGGCGTGGGGGACGGCGCTGACGAACTGATGCACGACCTCGCGACCAGGGGAGGCGGCCGCTTCTACGAAGCTAAGGACGTTACCACGGTGCCCGACGTCCTGCTAAAAGAAACGATCCGCCTCGCAGGTTCCTACTATATTGAGGAGGCGTTCACCCCGGCGGTGGCGCGCGCCAGTCCTATCCTGAACGGAATCGATACAGGGGCCATGCCGCCCCTGCTGGGCTATAATGCCAGCACAATCAAACCGGAGGCGGACCTGATACTCCGCTCACCTCGCGGCGACCCGCTCCTCGCGCAGTGGCAGTATGGCCTTGGGCGTGCGGTGGCCTGGACATCCGATGCGAAAGGGCAGTGGGCCGCGGACTGGGTAGGGTGGCCGCAGTTCGGCAAGTTCGTCGGGCAGATGGTCGGTTGGACGCTGCCCAGGCAAGACAGCATTGGCCTGGAGGCCACGTTCGCGGCCCGCCCCGACGCCATGGGACGCGGTCAGGAAGTGGCCGTGCGCGTGGACACTGTCACCGCCACGGGCGCGCCCCGCAATTTCTTGCCGACGAGCCTAGTAATTACCGACACCACGGGCATCTCGACTACAGTTGAGGTTTCGCCCAGGTCGCCCGGCGTGTACGATGGCGTAGCTCACGGGCTAAGTCCGGGGGCGTATGCCGCCACGGTGGAACAGGTGAACGCAGAAACCGGGGAGCTAGTGGAGCGGTTAGAAACGGGCTTTGTAGTGCCTTACCCCAGCGAGTACCGGCTTTCCGGCGAGTCGGCTGCCGGTGCGCAGACGTTGCTGGCGGACCTGGCGCAGCTTGGCGGCGGCAAGGTACTTGAGTTAACGCAGCCCGCTTCCGCGTTTACGCACGACATATCCCCTGAGCCACGGCGTTTAGCGATGTGGCCGTGGCTGATACTAGCGTCCATACTGCTCTTCCCGCTGGACGTGGCGGTGCGGCGCGTGAGTCTCACTCCTCGCGAGTTGTGGCGCATGTTGAGGGGGCGACCGCCAGACAATGCCTGACAGCGTGCGCTCAATCGATCTGAACGCGGATGTGGGCGAGAGTTTCGGCGCGTGGTTGATGGGCCATGACCAGGAAATCATGCCCTTCATCACATCCGCTAACGTGGCCTGTGGCGGACACGCGGGCGATCCGAACGTCATGACCGCTACGGTCCGGCTCGCAGCAAGCCACGGCGTCAACGTGGGCGCGCACCCCGGCTACCCGGACCTGGCCGGCTTTGGCAGGCGTGCTATAGCATTCAACCCCGAAGAGGTCCGGCACTTTGTACTCTATCAGGTAGGGGCGCTTTGGGGCATCGCACGCGCTTGTGGGGTTGAGCTGCGCCACGTCAAGCCGCACGGGGCGCTCTACAATGTCGCCGCCCGTGACCGTGCGACGGCGGAGGCTTTAGCTGGAGCGGTGCGCGACTTCTCACGTGAGTTGCCCCTTGTGTGCCTCGCTGGCTCCCTCGCGGAAGAAGTGTCGCGCGACATGGGACTCCTGACGCTCCCGGAGGGCTTTGCGGACCGTACCTACGAGCCGGGAGGCGCACTACGCGACAGGAAGCTGCCCGGAAGTGTGCACCATGAAGCGGCGACCGTAGCCGAACAAGTGGTCGCCCTCGCAAGGGGTGAAGTCCGTGCCGTGGACGGCAGCATCCTGCAAGTGCGGGTGGACACAATCTGCCTACACAGCGACACGCCGGAAGCCGCTTTGTTCGCCCAGGTAGCCCGGCAGGCGCTTGAATACGCCGGTTACCTCGTGGCAGCGCCCCCGAACAGCTAAGATGAGTTCAGGGCGTGCGGTCACCATAGACCAGATGGGGGAGAGCGCGCTACTCGTGACGCTCGGAAGTGGTATATCCCCCGCTGTGAACGAGGCGGTACACGCGCTTGCCGACAATCTCCGGCAGCTGGCGATTGCAGGTGTGCTAGAAATTGTCCCGGCATATACGAGCGTGCTATTGACGTTCGATGATTCGGTGACTGAGGCTGAGGAAGTAGCAGGGTACGTGCGGCAGGCCCTGGCTCTGGGCGGCCTAGTGCGGGATTCCTCGCCGCGCAAGCATGCCATTCCGGTTGCGTATGGTGGAGAGCACGGTCCTGATCTCGAAGGTCTCTCCACTGCGCTTGGTCTGAGTCCGGCAGAACTGGTCCGAAGGCATACTAGCCGGACATATCGCGTCTACTTTCTTGGCTTCATGCCGGGTTTTGCGTACCTGGGCGGCCTCGACCCTACTATTGCGGCACCTCGCCTCAGAAGCCCCAGGGTGCGCGTCCCCGCAGGTTCTGTCGGGATAGCTGGGGAACAGACGGGCGTGTATCCTCTCTCAAGCCCCGGCGGCTGGCAACTCATTGGCCGCACGGGCGTCACCCTGTGGGACGTCCACGGGAACCCACCGGCGCTCCTGGCTCCGCGCGATGAGGTCCGATTTGTCGCCTCAAATGACCTTGCTTGGAGCGTATCAATAACTGCTGACTCCAGCCAACAGTGCGAACCTGGCTCCATTGCGGTCTTTACGGTGGAGGCACCGGGCGCACTGACCCTTGTTCAAGACCTGGGACGCCCAGGGCACAGCCATCTCGGACTAAGCCCCGGCGGTGCGATGGATCCCCTCGCGCTGGAGGTAGCGAACCTCCTGGTCGGCAACCCCCCTGGTGCCGCGGCTCTTGAGATAACTTGGTCTGGACCAACATTGAGAGCGCATACCACAACGGTCGTCGGCTTGGCAGGGAGTGATCTCGGGTGCCAGGTTGATGGAACGCCGGTGCCTTGCGGTATCAGTTGGTTGGTGCGGGCCGGTAGTGAAGTACGGTTCGTCGCACGGAGAGGAAGCACTGGCGCACGGTGTTACCTGTCAGTTATGGGTGGTTTCAGTGTGCCACGGATACTAGGTTCGCGGTCTACCTACTTATCGGGGGGCTTCGGTGGGTATGGCGGAAGGCAGCTTCGAGCGGGAGACACCTTGTTTTCCGGGGCGACCAGGAAATCCCCAGCGGAGGTCGCGGGGAAAGTAGCTACCCCGCCGCCTGCTACAGCGCCGCCGGTCTGTAACTTGAGATACGTGCCATACCTGGGCGCGGGCTGCGTAACCGAGAAGCTAGGGGAGCAGGCTGAATCCCTCACCTATGAGGTGGGTGCGGCCAGCGACAGGATGGGCGTTAGACTGCTGCCGGAGCAGGATGGGGTGCTCGCCTGGGGCGGTCGGGAGCTAACGTCATTCGGTGTGCCTCGTGGGGCCATCCAGCTACCACCAGGTGGCACGCCGGTGGTGCTGGGTGCAGACCACCAAACCACGGGCGGCTATCCGGTGCTCGGCGTCGTCGCAAGGGCGGACTGGCCGCTACTCGCACAACTGAGACCCGGCTCTAAAGTACGATTGCGCCCCGTCACGCGGGAGGACGCCAGGTCCGCAAGGTCCGCCAGGCTATTCAGGCAGCCCACGTAGAAGCGGGCGTCCCAAAATCCTCCCTATGCTTTAGTGTATGGCCCCGTGCTGATGCGGTGCGCGCGGCCACCGGCGGTGAACTCAAGGTTGCGAAGAATGCCCACCTGCGCGCCGATACCGATTTGCTTGTTGCCCACCGTGATACCCGCCGTTGTGGCGTCGGTGGCGGCACCCTCAGGTGCAAGTGCCCGCTCGCCTGGGTTGGCGTCAATGTCCTCGCCACCAGCCCCCGTGATCTGGTTCTGCCCCGACATTCCAGGGTCTTGTCCTCTTCGGTAATAAGAATCGGCCATGTTGCTCTCCTAAACTAGTCTACGCTCCCTGTACTCACCGAACACGGCACGTAGCGCGTCGCTGATCTCACCAAGCGTTACCAGCCCTTGTGCGCAATTGATGATGAATGGCATCAAGTTTTCCTGGGCTTCAGCGGCGTTCCGCAGCCGTTCCAGGTTACTGGTAACAATTGCTTCATCCCGCTCGGATTTTACGGCTCGTAAACCCTCTATCTGTCGCACCTGTAACGTGGGGTCTACCCGGTGTATCTCTGTTGCCTCCGCCTCGTCTGCGTGGTAGCGATTGACGCCGACAATCACGCGGTCCCCACTATCTACCTCGTTTTGCCAGCGATACGCCGCCTCCTGAATCTCCGACTGCTGGAAGCCTTCTTCAATAGCCCGGAGGGTGCCACCTGCTTCCGCGATGCGCCGCAGGTAGTCTCGTGCTCCTTCCTCGACGCGGTTCGTGAGCCACTCAACGTAATACGAGCCTCCAAGTGGGTCAACCGTAGATGCTACCCCTGTCTCGTGCGCGATGATTTGCTGGGTGCGCAGCGCCAGGCGGGCGGAGCGTTCGGTTGGAAGCGCCAGCGCCTCATCCAGGGAGTTGGTGTGTAGAGACTGTGTGCCGCCAAACACCGCAGACAGGGCTTGCAGAGCCACACGCACCACGTTGTTGTCCGGCTGCTGAGCGGTTAGGCTGGAGCCTGCCGTTTGGGTGTGGAACCTCAGCATCATGCTCTGCGGATTCTGCGCGCCGAATTCATCTCGCATTATTCGTGCCCAAAGCCTGCGCGCCGCGCGGAACTTGGCTACCTCCTCCAGGAAATCGCTGTGGGCGTTGAAGAAGAATGCGAGGCGCGGCGCAAACGTGTCCACCGAGATGCCGCGACTCAGTACCTCCTGGACGTAGGCGATGGCGTTCGCGAGGGTGAAGGCGATTTCTTGCACGGCCGTCGAGCCTGCTTCGCGGATGTGGTAGCCGCTGATGGAGATAGGGTTCCACTGCGGCAACTGCTCGGCGCAAAACGCAATTATGTCACCCGCGATGCGCATCGACGGGGCTGCGGGATAGATGTAGGTGCCGCGCGCGATATATTCCTTCAGCACATCGTTCTGCACAGTGCCGCTCAGGACTTGGTCGGAGATGCCGCGGTTACGCGCCACGGCTACGTAGAAGGCCAGGAGGATTGAGGCGGTGGCGTTGATGGTCATCGAGGTGCTGACCTTGTCCAACGGAATATCGGCTAGAAGCAATTCCATATCGCGGATAGAGGAGATTGCCACGCCGACCTTACCGACCTCGCCAGCGGCCAGTGGATGGTCGCTGTCGTAGCCCATCTGGGTGGGCAGATCGAAAGCTACGGAGAGGCCGGTCTGCCCCTGTTCGAGAAGGTACTTGTAGCGACGATTGGACTCTGCCGCCGTGCCGTAGCCCGCGTACTGGCGCATGGTCCAAAGCCTGCCACGGTACATCGTCGGCTGGACGCCCCTTGTGAAGGGATATTGCCCTGGGAAGCCGAGGTCCTCTTCATAGTGCTGGTCTGAGGCGTCCTCCGGCGTGTATAGGCGCTCGACAGGGATTTCGGAGGCGGTCCGAAACTCAGGTTGGCGCTCGGGGAAGCGTGCGAGCGCGGGCTTGAGTACCTTGTCTTCCCACTTGGCCCTGTCACCGGGCTTTATCATGAGGGGACCTGCCTATTCCAGGGTAACCAACGGACTGTCGGCTTCGACCACGTTACCGGGCTGTACGTGCACCTGGGCGACCCTAGCGTCGCGGGGGGCGGTGATCTCATTCTCCATCTTCATGGCTTCAAGCACTACAAGTCGCGTGCCTGCCTTCACTTCACCGCCCGCCTCCACCAGCACAGCCTTCACCAACCCTGGCATAGGTGCGCTGACGACCCTAGCACCACCCTGCGCTGCTTGCTTGGGCGCGACTTTCATCAGTCGCCACTCTCGCTCCGTATGCACTTTGACGTCGTAGCGGTGGCGCCAGATCATCACTCGGAAGTGCTCGCCGCGCTTCTCGACGTACAACTGGTAGCTCTTGCCATCAACGAGAAGAGAGTACAAGCCTGCCCCGGTTTCTACGTTCGACTGGACCGGCACGAAGTCTACGGCAGCAGCACCATCATCTCCGCCGTCACCAAGCGACCGCAGGTGAGTTACGCCACCCGACTGGGTGATCTCAAAACCCAGTTCCCGCTCGGCTAGCTCGACGTAGTACTTCGCCATGACTTACCTGAGGCCCTGCCGGCGGCCCGACAGACGCCATGCACTGTCGCCCGGACCCGGTGCCTGGTGTCGCACAGTACCGTCAGAGGCCGCTGAGCCTGCCAGGAGCTTTCGGTCGAGCACCAGGGCGGCCGACATCGCAGCCACGTCTTGCAAGCGTTCGTCTTCTTCCTGCGGCTCGCCCGCCGTGCTCGCCAGGAGCCTATCCACGAACTTAGTATCCAGGCGGCCCCGTTGGAAGTCGAGCGATTGCATAACGCGCAGGTGGAAGGGGATATTGGTCTGGATTCCGGCGATCCGGTACTCACGCAAGGCCCTACGCATCCTCAAAATGGCGTGCGCCCGGCTTGGCGCCCAGACGATCAGTTTGGCGATCATGGGGTCGTAATAGACTGACACCTTGCCGCCCGCGAACACGCTGCTGTCCACGCGCACACCAGCGCCCCCAGGCTCGGATACCGCCGCAATGGTGCCGAGCGAAGGAGCGAAGTTGTTGAATGGATCTTCAGCGGCGATGCGGCATTCCATAGCGTGCCCGTTCAGCCGCACGTCTGACTGCGTTAGCCGCAGGGGACGGCCCGAGGCTATGCGGAACTGTTCCAGTACGAGGTCTACACCCGTCACTAGTTCCGTTACGGGGTGCTCCACCTGAAGCCTGGTGTTTACCTCAAGGAAGTAGAAGTTCTTGAACTTGTCGAGGAGGAACTCGACGGTACCAGCCGAGGTATAGCCTACGGCGCGCGCCGCCGCCACCGCTACGCTGCCCATGCGCTCGCGCAGGTCGGCGTCCACAGCCACCGAAGGCGATTCTTCGATCAGCTTCTGGTAGCGGCGCTGCACGGAACATTCGCGCTCTCCCAGGTGGATGACGTTGCCGTGGGTGTCACCCAGCAACTGTATTTCGACGTGCCGCACCGACTCCAGGTACTTTTCCAGGTAGACAGTACTGGAACCAAAGGAAGACTGCGCCTCGCTCTGTGCGCTCCTGAGTGCGGACTCAAGGTCGTTACTGCTGTGGACGATGCGCATGCCCTTGCCGCCGCCGCCTGCGGAGGCCTTTATGAGCACAGGATAGCCTATGCCTTCAGCCGCCGCCAGAGCACTCTCAACGTCGTCAGTCGCGACATCGGTGCCAGGGACGGTCGGCACGCCTGCCGCTTGTGCGGTCCTCCGGGCCTCCAGCTTGTCTCCCAGCATCCTCATGGCTCTGGGTTCGGGCCCGATCCAGGTAAGTCCCTCATCCAGCACTGCCTGGGCGAAGTTGGCGTTCTCTGCCAGAAAGCCATAGCCGGGGTGTACGGCGTCCGCCCCAGACTTTCGCGCTACCTCCAGCAGTTTGTCAATCCGAAGGTACGACTCGACTGAGGGTGCTGGCCCAATGGGGTACGCTTCGTCGGCAGCGCGCACGTGGAGGGCGGTGCGGTCTGCTTCGGAGAACACGGCCACGGACTCGATGCCCACCTCCGCGCAAGCACGGACGACACGCAGGGCTATCTCCCCCCGGTTCGCTATTAATACCTTTCTGATCTTACGCACTCATCTGCTCCAGTGAGGTTGGCTTCTGTTCAGTACTTCTCACGCGGCGCACTGTGCAAGGTAGGCCTGTAAGAAGCGGCTGGCGGGTGGCTTGTTCAGCACAGTCGTGATAAACCGCGATGCCTCGACCACCTTCTCAAGGTCCACTCCGGTTTCGATGCCAAGGCCGTGCAGCATGTAGAGCAAGTCTTCAGTCGCCAGGTTACCAGACGCTCCCGGTGCGTAGGGACACCCGCCGAGACCGGCAGAGGAGGAATCGACGGTGCCTATCCCGAGTTCGAGCGCGGCAAGGATGTTTGCCAGGGCCGTGCCTCGCGTGTCGTGGAAGTGCACGGCAAGGTTCTCGGCGGGGATATAGCGCAACAGGAGGCCCATGACATCGTACACCTGGTTGGGAGTGCCTACCCCGATTGTGTCTCCGATTGACACCTGCCACACGCCCAAGTCCAGCAGCGACAATGCTACCTCTCGCACATTCTCAGGAGCTACCTCACCTTCATACGGGCAGCCGAACGCTGTGCTGACGTAGCCACGAACTCTAACATTCTTTTGATGGGCAAGTTTTACCACCGGGCGGAAGTTCTCGATGGACTCAGCAATGGTGGCGTTGATGTTGGCCCTGGTAAAACTCTCCGACGCAGCCGTGAAGACAGCCACATCTGTAACCCCTGCTTCTAGGGCCCTCAACATGCCTTTCTCATTTGGCACCAGCACCGGGTAGCGCACATCGGAATTGCGTTTAATGCTAGTGAGCACTTCCGAGGCGTCAGCCAGTTGGGGAACGGCTCTTGGGCTGACGAAGGAGGTCGCCTCAATGAAGGAGAAACCTGCGTCGCTCAACATGTCTATGTAGCGGACCTTGTCAGCCGTAGAGACGTCGGACTTCTCGTTCTGCAATCCGTCCCTGGGGCCAACTTCGTACACTGTGACATGCGGCGGCAATGAGGGCCTGACGCTCATCTCTCTAGCTCCACTAGGATGTCGCCCGCGGCCACCTGCGCGCCTTCCGGGAAAAGCACGGCGGCCACCCGGCCTGCGTGCGGGGCGCGCACTGTGAATTCCATCTTCATAGCCTCTATTATAACCAGGGGCTGTTCCTCAGCAACGCTGTCGCCCGCGGCAATCAGGACCTTCAGCACTTTGCCGGGCATGGGGCTTTCCAGGTTGTCTTCGTTGTTCAGGTGCAGGGCCTTCGTCAGCCGCTCAGTAGATAGGGCGGTAGCACGACGCACTCGGTATTCACGCCCCTCCCAGTAGAGGTAAGCGTCGTGTGTGGTGTCGGAGAAGCCGCACTCCAACGTGAATAGCGGCCCATCCTCATGTAGTCGCACCTGTACTGCCGCACCCACACCTGACACATCTTGCCGGCTGAGCGACGCCTTTGGCACCGCAATGACGGCCGACCCCTCAAAGAGCGACTCATCGCCCTGAACTACACTGGCGTGGTACCCGTTCACTATCCCGCCTGATGAAGACAACTCCACGCGATACTCTCGGCCCTCGATGTGCACGGCGGCACGTATCGCCTGCCGCGCCTGCCGCCAACTGTTTGAGGACCATACGCTGTCTGCCTCGTCCCCCTGAGTAAGCATCAATAGTGCCCCTGCCGCAAGTACCACCTGCGTCGGCACGAGCGTGAAAGCGCCCGGTCGGTAGTAGCGTTCGATGAAGCGAGTAGAGGTATTACCAAGCTCGAACTGTGGGTGCGAGAACAACCAGCGTAAGAAGTCGAGATTAGTCTGGACGCCCTCAAGCTGCATGCTGCCCAACATCTCCTGCATGCGGGTCAGGGCTTGGTGCCGCGACTCTCCTGAGGCTACAATCTTGGCTATCATAGGATCGTAGTAGGGGCTGATCTCGTCGCCTTCCGCCACCCCCGCGTCCACACGAATGCCGTAGCCGTCGTACGGCGCGTTTAGCAGCGTTACCCTGCCGGTGGCGGGCAGAAATCCCTTCTCTGGAACTTCCGCGTAGAGCCGGGCTTCAATCGCATGGCCCTCGTATTCGATCTCCTCCTGCGCTACCCACAGGCGCTCTCCGCTGGCGATCCGTATCTGCGCCTCCACCAGGTCGAAGTTCAGCGCCTGCTCGGTGACAGGGTGCTCCACCTGGAGGCGCGTGTTCATCTCAAGAAAATAGAACTCTCCATCCTGGAATATGAACTCCACCGTGCCAGCGTTCGTATAGCCAGCCCGGCGCGCCAGCTTCAACGCAGCACCGGTGATTTGCGTCCGTAGTGCCCCATTGACGACCGGGGAGGGTGACTCCTCGACCACTTTCTGGTGCCTGCGCTGGATTGAGCATTCGCGCTCACCCAGGTGAACCAGGTTGCCGTAGTGGTCGCCCAGCACCTGCACCTCGATGTGCCGCGGCTCGGTCAGATACCGTTCCAGCATTACACTGCTGTCGTTGAAGGCCGCAAGCGCCTCTCGTTGAGCACCCTCCAGTTCCCGCACAAAATCTCCGGGCCTTTCGACCACGCGCATCCCCTTGCCGCCGCCTCCAGCCGAGGCTTTTATCAGTACCGGGTAGCCGATTCGTTCTGCCTCTGCTTCGAGGCGCTGAGGAGACTGGTCGTCTCCGTAGTAACCTGGCACGACAGGCACGCCTGCCTGCTCTGCGAGCCGCTTGGCTTCGATCTTGGACCCCATGATGGTGATTGCTTCGGGGGTGGGGCCAATCCACGTCAGGCCGGCCTCAGTGACCGCGCGGGCGAAGGCAGCATTTTCGGAGAGGAAGCCATAGCCGGGGTGAACCGCGTCACAACCCGCTATCTTCGCCACTTCTATCAATTTGTCGCCGCGGAGGTAGCTTTCGAGTGCGGGCGCAGGGCCGATGTGGTAGGCTTCGTCGCAGGCTCGGACGTGGAGCGCGCGTGCGTCGGCGTCCGAGAAGACAGCCACCGACTTGATGTCGAGGGCGAGGCAGGCGCGGGCAATCCGCACGGCTATCTCACCCCTATTTGCGATCAATATCTTGCGAAACTCCATCAGCCCGCCCACTCCGGCTTCCTCTTCTCGAGGAAGGCACGCAAGCCCTCCTGCCCGTCGGGACTCACCCGAAGCGCGGCGATGGTCTGCACTGTCAAGTCCCTGGCTTCCTGGTGCGGAAGAGCAGGCACCGTACTAACAAGCTCTTTTGCCTTCGCGATGGCCTTGCCGGAGCTACTCTTGACTTCCCGCACCAGGCGTTCAACTTCTGAGTCGAGCGCCTCCTCACCAACAACCACATGAGCGAGGCCAATCTGCTGTGCGCGGCGGCTGTCGAAGCGCTCGGCCGTGAAGAATAGGGCGCGGGCGTGGCTGCGGCCAATCTTCGCGAGGACGTATGGGGAGATAACGGCGGGCGCGATGCCCAATTTCGCCTCTGAGAAGGCCCATGTCGCATTTTCGGCCGCAACCACGATGTCACACACGGCAGCGAGTCCTACACCCCCGCCGAGGGCCGCGCCGTGGACGCGGCAGATAACCGCAATAGGGCAGCGGTTGATCTGCTCGAACATGTCGGACATGTGAGTGGCATCGGAGAGGTTTTGCTCGTGGGTGAATTCTAGACTGGCGCGCATCCAGTTGACGTCGGCCCCGGCGCAGAACGACTGGCCCGCGCCCGACAACACGACGGCGCGTACCTCACCAAAGTGGCCGTTCCCAATGCCCTCGAACGTGGCGCGAAGCTCCTCTATTAGCTGTGTGTTGAAGGCGTTGCGGACCTCGGGCCGGTTGAGCGCAACGCGTGCGACCTTTTCGCTGACCTCGACGTTGAGTAGCTGTGGTTGCTGCATTGTGTCACATCCTGAAGACGCCGAAATGCGTCTCGGGTATCGGTGCGTTCGTGGAGGCCGCGATGCCCAGCCCCAGGACCATGCGCGTGTCCAACGGGTCTATGATACCGTCGTCCCAGAGGCGGGCGGTGGAATAGTAAGGATTGCCTTCCTCTTCGTACTTGTCGAGGGTGGGCTGCATGAACTCGGCCTGTTCCTCCGGCGTCATGTCCTTGCCCTGCGCGCGCAGGTTGTCGCGGCGGACCGTGAGCAGCACGTTGGCCGCCTGTTGCCCGCCCATGACCGAGATGCGGGCATTGGGCCACATCCAGAGCTGGCGCGGTTGGTAGGCTCGACCGCACATCGCGTAGTTGCCCGCGCCGAAGGAACCGCCCATGATAACAGTGAACTTCGGCACCTGGGCGGTGGCAACGGCTGTCACCATCTTAGCGCCGTCTTTGGCGATACCCCGGTTCTCGTATTCTTTGCCAACCATGAAGCCGGTGATATTCTGTAGGAAGACCAGGGGTATACGGCGTTGCGCGCATAGCTCGATGAAGTGAGCACCCTTAAGGGCGCTTTCAGAGAACAGGATGCCGTTGTTGGCGACGATACCAGCCGGGTAACCCATGATTCTTGCGAAGCCGCACACTAGCGTCGAGCCGTACAGGGGCTTGAACTCGTGGAAGCGCGATCCGTCCACAATCCTGGCGATTACGTCTCGCACGTCATAGGGCCTGCGCGCGTCCTTTTGGACTATGCCGTAGATCTCAGCCGGATCGTACAGTGGCGGCTCAGGGCTGGTTACCTCCCAGGGTAGCTCTTTCTGGCGGTGGAGGTTGGCTACTATGTCGCGCGTGATAGCCAGGGCGTGCTCGTCGTCCACAGCAAGGTGGTCTGTCACGCCGCTGATACGGCTGTGGACCTCACCCCCGCCCAGTTCTTCGGCGGTGACCTCTTCGCCCGTGGCTGCCTTTACGAGAGGTGGGCCACCCAGGAAGATTGTGCCGGTGCCCTTTACGATTACCGATTCGTCTGACATGGCCGGAACGTAGGCACCGCCTGCCGTGCACGAACCCATTACCACCGCGATTTGCGGGATCGCCTTCGCCGAAAGGTTGGCCTGGTTGTAGAAGATACGACCAAAGTGGTCGCGGTCGGGGAAGACCTCGGCTTGCAGCGGCAAGAACGCGCCGCCGGAGTCTACCAGGTAGATGCAGGGAAGGTGATTTTCCTCGGCTATCTCCTGGGCGCGGAGGTGCTTCTTCACCGTCATGGGGTAATAGGTGCCGCCCTTCACGGTGGCATCGTTAGCCACTATGACGCATTCCTGCCCCGACACCACGCCCACGCCGGTCACCACTCCAGCCGCAGGGGCATCTCCGTTATACATATCCCATGCAGCTAAAGCGGATAGCTCCATGAAAGCGGTGCCGGGGTCAAGGAGTAGTTCTATCCGATCGCGGGCAAGCAGTTTGCCACGCGACTGGTGACGCGCGATAGAGTCCGGTCCACCGCCCAGGCGCACGCTGCCCAGGCGCTCGCGCAACTGCGACACGAGGGCGGACATGTGGGCCAGGTTCTCACTGTACTGGTCCGTGCCGGTGGAGACGTGGGACTTTATGACGGCCATGTGTAGGCGGTGAAGTTCCTCATAGCAAAGCTGACAGTGGAAGACCCCCGGATGAGCACCCAGCCGGAGGTCCATTGGTCGCGATGTGGTTGCGCCCGACTAAACCGACCAGAACTCAGAGGTCGAAGAACTCGCGGTTCTTGGCGGTGTACTCCTGGTACTCTTCCGGCACGTCATCTTCGGGGTAGATGGCGTTGACGGGGCACTCCGGTTCGCACGCACCGCAGTCGATGCACTCGTCGGGGTTGATGAAGAGTTGGAGCACTTCAGCGTGGCCCGGCTCGTCCTTGCGCGGGTGAATGCAGTCCACCGGGCAGACGTCCACGCAGGCTGCGTCCTTGACGTTTATGCACGGCTCGGTGATTACGTAGGTCATGTGGCTGGAATCCTCCTCTGAGTATTGCCCATATCCGGGCCAGGGAATATTGCGTAGCTTCAGGCATCATTATACTCTGGCGCTCGTCCCTGTCAAGACTCTGTGGACGGCGGGTGATTGACGCTACATATCCCCTAGAGAACAAGACTGGTAAAGTTGGTCACAAACATGGTACGAATGTCGTATTGAGAATTCAGGTCAGGAACCTTAGAATTGTCATAATACACGCGCGCAACCCCCGACCGGGCTATGCGTCGTATGTGTATACCGGTGTCATTCGGTCGTCCCAGATATCCGTGTCGATGAGACTCAGGATTGAGTCTCCCTAGTGAGCCGAAGTGTACGAGGCATAGAGGTCGCATATGAACAGTCGCCTATACAAACAATCCTTGCGCGCGGTCGGGAGGCGCACCGTAGCCCTCAGGTCCGGGGCAGTGCTGGCCTGGCTGGTCGCTGTACCATTCCTGTTCGGTTCGGCGTCAGAAGCCGCCGTCCCTCATCCACAGCCCACTTCACAAGTCGTGGCCCTGGCTACCTCGTTTCCGGCCGCACAGTTACAGGAGGCGTTCGACACAACCGCATCGCGTTGGGGCGTACCGGTGGAGTTGCTGATGGCGGTAGGGTACGTCGAGTCCCGCTGGGAGCAGCGAGCGGGCGAGGCATCCATCGACGGCGGCTACGGCATCATGCATCTGGTGGACGGCGAGGCTGGTACCCTCCAGAAGGCTGCCAAACTCACCGGCCTCACGGCTAGCGCGCTAAAGGCCGACGCGGTGTCGAACATAGAGGGCGGAGCCGCTCTCCTGAGTTACATTTCCCAAGAGCTAAAAACCCCTACAGAATCGCCAAACAAGTCGGCTGGCTGGTTTGAGGTCGCGGCTGCCTACTCCGGCTCTCAGGACGCCTGGGTCCGGGACGAGTATGCTCGCGAGGTGTTCCGCGTTCTTGGCGACGGTGCAACCGTACAGCTGACTTCAGGTGAGACTCTGACGTTGGCCCCTAGCAATGGGGTGGAGACGCCCGCTCGCAATGCCGCGGTACAAGCGCCCAACAGCGAGGACTACCCTGACGCCAACTGGGTACCCGCGCACAGCAACAATTACACAGCGGGCAGGCCGTGGTCGCAGTCTAGCGGGCTGTGTAGCTCTATCAAGTACTTTGTCATACATGACACAGAGGGCAGCTATAACTCCGCTATCAACTGGTTCCAGAACTCCGGCTCCGGCGTGAGCGCACATTACGTTCTCCGCTCCTCTGACGGGCACATGACGCAGATGGTGCGGAACGCTGACACGGGCCACCACGCCGGTAGCTGGAAGTACAATATCTGTTCGATAGGCATCGAGCACGAAGGCTACATGAATCAGAACGGTTGGTACACCGAGGCGATGTACCAGGCGTCCGCCAAGCTCGTTGCGACGATGTCCGACCGCTACGGCATCAAGAAGGATCGCAGTCGAGTCATCGCTCACTCAGAGGTTCCGGGCGCTACCCACCAGGACCCCGGTCCCAAGTGGGATTGGGACTACTACATGGGCCTTGTGCGTGGCGACTCGCGACGTGCAGGGCTGGTAGATAACACCGATAGCGGCTTCTCTGCATCGCCGTCACAACTTGACTCCGATCACGCCTGGTGGACGTATGGCAACGGTCATGCAGGCTCGAGCACTCTGTCCACCAGATCGGTGACGAGCCAGCAGTCGTCGGAGAACTCCGGCACCTGGACCGCCTATCTGCCTAATACTGGTTACTACGACTTGTACGCCTTTGTTCCGTACGTGGACAACAACACGCCCGACACAGATAACGCCCGCTACAACGTGTACGCTTCAGACGGCACGAAGGTGGCTGCCGTGAGCCAGAAGGCGATCACGGACCGGGGCGTCGGCGGCTGGGCGCACCTTGGCAAGTTCCACTTCAATGCCTGGGCGGAAGCGAAGGTCTACCTGGATGACTACACGGGCGAGAGCGGCCGCAACGTCTGGTACGACGCCATGATGTGGATTCCCGCAAATGGCACGGCACCACCGCCACCCCCACCACCGGCCGCGACCTCCACGCCCTACAGGCCCCCAGCGACAGCGACGAACACCCGCGTGCCCACCAAGACTTCTACACCGGTGCCGACATGGACCCCAGGCCCCTGCAACATGCGCTTCTACGACTTGCCGGATACAAGCTGGGCGTACTCCTACATTAGCAACCTGTACTGCCGCAACGTGGTGTCAGGCTTCCCCGACGGCACTTTCCGCCCGAACGCCGACATCACCCGCGGCCAGTTCACAAAGATGCTCGTGCTCGGCTTCGATATGGCAGGGCAGGTGCCGAGCCAGGCTACTTTCAGTGACGTTCCCCTCGGCAGCACGTACTCAGCGTTCGTGGAAACGGCTGCCGGGGCGGGTATCGTAGGCGGCTACCCCGACGGCACTTTTCGGCCTAACGAGCCGGTGACCCGCGGCCAGGCAGTCAAGATGATTACGGTTGCGGCCAACTGGGGGCAAGCGTACCCGCCCGTGGCAACGTTCGCGGACATACCTAGCAGTCACTGGGCCTTTGGGTACGTCGAATCGGCATACCGGCAAGGCATCATAAACGGTTACCCGGATGGCACCTTCCGGCCCCAGGTAGGTATGACGCGGGCGCAGGTATCGAAGGTCCTCACGATCGCCACGCAGCCGTGGCTGCCTCGCAGCAAGCCGGACGAGCCGCCGGTGGCTGTAACTTCACCGACTAGCATACCGCTAACCAGAAAATAGCGTGACCCAACAATAAAGGCCCTCCTGGTAGATGAACAGGAGGGCCTTTATTGTTGCTCAGAGTGCGCAGATGGTGCGGTTGTTCATGCATGCCCTGTACGTTATAATGCCATGACCTCAAAGAGCAACCACGACGTGTAATACGCCAGATGGAGGAATGCATGGACTCGACGGAGCGACATGGCAACGGAGCCACAGCGCCGGAAGGACTACCCGATTTGCAGCAAGGCGGCACTTCAACCGATGGAAGTGCCGGGGCGGACGTTTACGACATTACTATCATAGGTGCCGGGCCTACGGGCCTCTTCGCTGCCTTCTACGCGGGCATGCGCACCATGAGGACCAAGATCATCGACGCGCTGCCGGAGCCTGGCGGCCAGCTCATGGCGCTGTATCCGGAGAAGTACATCTATGATGCTCCGGGCTTCCCACGGATAGTAGCCAAGGATCTGGTAAAGAACCTGGTCGAGCAGTGTATGCAGTGGAATCCCAGCATGGTGCTTGGTGAGCGCGTACTCAGGCTCGAGCAGGCTGCGGAAGGTCATTGGGTGCTTACAACCGACAAGGGGACGCACCTCTCAAAGGCGATTGTGATCGCTGCCGGGGTCGGCGCATTCGCACCCAACAAGCTGAACGCACCCGGAGTGAACGAGCTTGAGGGGCAGGCGGTCTACTACTTCGTCAAAGAGAAAGCGGCCTTCCAGGATAAAGACCTCCTCATCGTAGGCGGCGGAGACTCGGCAGTGGACTGGGCTTTGAACTTACAGGACGTGGCCCGATCGATCACTGTTATCCACCGCAGGAGCGAGTTCAGGGCACATGAAAGCTCGGTCGCTGAGATGATGAACTCGAAGGCTACAGTGCTGACCCCTTACGAAGTCAAAGAGGTAGCGGGCGACGGCAGGCTGGAGCGCGTGACCATTTACAACAACAAGTCCAACGACGAGCAGACGCTGGACGTCGATGCCATACTGGTGAACATTGGCTTCAAAGCAGACATCGGCCCGATACGTGAGTGGGGCTTGAATCTGGACAAGCGAGGCGTCGTAGTCAACTACCGCATGGAGACGAACCTGCCAGGTATCTACGCCGCCGGTGACATCGCCGCCGAAGAGGTGAAGATGAACCTGATAGCTACGGGCTACGGGCAGGCAGCGATGGCGGTGAACGTTGCCAAGAACTATATCGACCCCAAGGCGAGCATCTTTCCGGGCCATAGCAGCGAGAAGATGTAGCCACGAGAGGACATGCAGTGAACTTAGAAGTAACATCGCAGCCACTGGCATCTCTTGACACCGACCTGCTGGTTGTGGGTATCGCACAGGACGAATCACTTCCTCCGACAGCGCAGGCGCTCGACTCGGAGTGGTCGGGCCTGCTGGGAAGGGTGAGAGAGGACGGCGCGTTCAAAGGCAAAGCGTACGAACTTGAGTGGCTATACCCGACGCCCGGACCGGCCCGTAGAGCATTACTGATAGGCGCGGGAAAGGTGTCGGCCTATGACGTACGCG
>JALZHG010000286.1 GCA_030914045.1 Chloroflexota bacterium
GCTTTACGCTGCTCGTAGCAACGATGGCTTTCATGGTCTTGAGCCCCCAAACAGGAGCTTACCTTCAAAGTGTGATGGGGCTACCGAGCGTCTTCCCGCATTTTTGGGGAGTTCTAAGCTGGATAGTGGTCCTTCTCAACCTCACCCTAGCCTTCGACATCCTCTACTACCTGGCCCCGAACGCCGATATACCCTTCAGGTGGATCACCCCCGGAGGTCTCATGACCACCATTCTCCTGCTCATCTCCAACAAGATCTTCATATTCTGGGCATCCAACATCTTCCGCTCCGACCAGCTCTTCGGACAGCTGGCGATAGGCATAGTGCTTTTGATCTGGCTCTTTGTCGTGGGGCTCGTGGTGCTCGCCGGTATAGAGATAAATGCTCAGCTGGCCCGAATGGCGGAAGAACACAAGGGTGCCGAGATTGTCCAACCGCCAAAAGAAGACTTCTGAAGGGATGTTGAGATTCACCCGCGATACCTCACTTAGAGAAGATAATATCCTCATTGGAGGCGAGGGAGACAAACCAGAAAGCTACGCACTACTGTGGCCCAGTTCTTCACAGATCTAAAGCGCATTTTGGGTCCTAGGGCATTAAGGCGGGTGGTGCGTCAGCTACTGGAGAACAACGGCCTGGCCCTTGCCGGCCAGTTAGGTTACCTTTTCATACTGTTTTTGTTTCCTTTCCTCATATTCCTGGTTACTATGGTAGGCATCGTAGTAGACGATCCTGAGACCACCCTCAAAGACTTAGTCAGCAGGATCGAGAGCCTTTGGCCCCAAGAGACGACCGACCTTATCAGAGGCTATCTAGACCGCAATGCGAAGAGTACTTCATTGGCAACTTTTATTGGATCCATCCTTTTCACTCTCGGCGTGGGCTCGGCGGCAGCGGAGGTTGTCAGCAAAGCGGCTAATTGCTCCTACGGAGTACCGGAGACACGCTCGTTCTGGCGGGTACGGGGTGTCGCTATCTTGCTGATCTTCGGGTTTACGCTGTTGGTCGCGTCGCTGGCCTTCTTGGTCCTGAGTCCCCAGACGGGAGCCTATCTTCAAAGGGCCCTGGGACTATCAGACGTCCTTCTCAACTTCTGGACTATTTTAGGATGGCTAGTAACCATCCTCGCCATAACAATAGCTCTGGACGTGCTGTACTACATAGCGCCAAATGCGGAGATACCCTTCAGGTGGGTTACCCCCGGAGGCTTACTGGCTACGGTTCTCTTACTCATCGCCAGCCAAATTATGAGACTCTCCATTGCCATCCTTCACTATGATCAGCTTTACGGACAGCTAGGGGCCGGGATAGTCCTTCTGATCTGGCTCTACGTAATAGGTCTGGTGGTGCTCATCGGGATACAGATAAACGCTGTGTTGGCCCGGATGGCAGAAGAACACGAGGGCACCGTGATTGTTGAACCGCCAAAAGAAGCCCCTTAAAGAGAAGGTCCGTAACGAGCACTAAGGTCCCGCAGTCCGGCGGGGGCATTCTTCCAGAAGCTCATCAAGGAAGGCCTCGTACGCTCCCCGCGCTACGGCAAGTACGAGCCGGCCGCTGATGCCCCAAGCAACGAAGCTTCACCGGAGTTTTCACCGCCCCCGGAAGCCGAAAGCAGCATAAATAAGCGGGGTGTCACCACCTTCACCACCTTCACCGGTAGTGGCGAGGGTGAAGTGGACAAAGGCGAAGCCGAGGTTTCACACCCAAGCGGTGAAACCAGTGAAACTTCCCGTACCTATGCGGAAAGCGTTCCTCACACCGGTGAAACTAGTGGTGAAACCTTCGATGAAGACCACAGCGGGCCACAGGCGCAGGAGGGCGGGGAGTACGGACGCATCAGATCCGTCCTCGAGTCCCCGCCCGAGTGGATGAGAAACACCTACCTAAAGGGCTACCGTGAGGGCAAGTGGGATGCCAGGCTCGTGGCCAACGCCGTCGCTACGGCGCTGCAGATGTCGCCTCATGAAGACGGACCGAGAATCCGCCCGCTGGTGGAGGCGGCGCTCGAAGAGTTGGGGATCCGTCCCAAGTGAGGGAGCATCTCCCCGTCGCTCACAACGATGTCCGCTCCTAGCACGCTCGCGGTCTCCGTCTCGCGCACTCGGGAAGGTGGCCTCATAATCGCCGTGCGTTACTCCTACGAGGGCAAAGTCCCTTCCTACAAGAAGCGCGCTGAGATGGCAAGGGCGATGCTGTGCGAGGCTGCAGAGCGCCTCGAGAGCGGTGAACGCGTGGAGATAGGATTCAGCGAGGACTCCGTGAGGTGCATCCGCACCGACCGGATGGAGGCCTGATCCGAGGCATCAAATGAGCTATCGGAAGCGAGCAATTGCTGTGTGAGAATCCCTATATAAGAGAGAAAATCACACACATAAGAGGGAAGTAGAGAGAAGCGAGAGACTTGGACTTCGACACCTCGACGAGCAACGGTAGGGACAGACAATCCTCTGGTAGAGGACGCAGCCCCAGCTTCTCGACAGGAACCGCCGGTCATCCTGGTCAAGGTTTCGCCACCTCACGCCCACAACACTCTTTCCCGAAGGAGGGAGAGAGAGGTGGGGATTTCCGGATACCGGCTGGCTCCAGGAAAGCCGCACTGGTGTACCTGGCGCTCGAAGCCTGGAAGAGGGGCCTCCTCAACCCGACGGAGCTCGGCGAAGTGCGCGGCAGAGAGGTAGACGAGGCCAGGTTGCAGCGAGCCCTCTACCGCTCCTCCATGGGCGAGATAGAGCATGTCCTCTGCCCAGTGGTGCAGGGGCGACGTGTGACAGTCGAGGGTCGCCTCACCGGCACGGGACGCACCGCCATAGAGAGGCTCGGCGCGGAGGTAGAGGAGTTAAGGCTAGAAGACGAGAAGCGCTACATCGACATGACACCTGCCATCTTCGTCTTCGCTGCCGTCACCATGGCCATCCGCTACGTCTCTTTGGGCCTCGACGATCAGGACCTCTACATCCTCGCCGGCATAGCCTTCGCCCTCATGTACGGCCTAAGGCCCTTCTTCTCCAAGATGCAGAGGCCCAGGGACTAGTAGTGAAGAGTCGGAGGATGCCCTGAAGGTAGCGACGCACCTCATCTTCGCCGAGTGCTGCTGGTTCGCCACCTCTGCTGTCTTCGACGTCCACTACGAGACCCCCGCGGTGCTGGTCGTCGCTCTCGTCTGTGTTGTGCCGGATGCCGACTACCCCAAGAGCTGGCTCGGCCACCAGCTGGGCTCTGTCTCCGAGGAACTCCATCGGCTCTTCGGGCACCGCTCCTTCCTCCACTCCGTGCTCGCCCTTGTCCTCTTCACCTCCATCCTCGGCCTCCCGCTGTGGTGGGCGACGGGCAGTGCCACACTGGCTATCGCCGTCTTCGTGGGCTACGGCTCTCACCTCCTGGCAGACATGATGACTCTAGGAGGCGTCCAGCTCTTCTGGCCCAGCAAGCTCATCGCCGTTCTCCCGGGTCGAGACGAGTACCGCGTCGTATCGGGCGGCAACTCCGAGCGTGTTTTCGTCGCCGTTGCCGTGATCTTTGCCTTGCTCCTCTACCCGGTGAGCCGGGTGGGCTTCGACGGCCTGATCTACCGCCTCGGTGGCTCCGACCAACTGTACGGTGAGGTCACCAAGGTCACAGACGGCGACACCATAACTGTAGAGGCACAAGGCCGTAGTACACCGGTGAGGCTCATAGGCGTCGATACCCCTGAGACCGTAGTCCCCGGCCAGCCCATAGGCTGCTACGGCAAGGAAGCCAGCGCCTACACCAAGAAGGTCTTGACAGACAGGCTCGTGAGGCTCGAGATACCCCGCATCGGCGACTCCGAGGACGCCTATGGCCGTACCTTGGCGTACGTCTACCTCGACACTGACAGCGACGGCTCCTACGAGCGCCTCTTCAA
>JALZHG010000287.1 GCA_030914045.1 Chloroflexota bacterium
GCCGCCTTCGTGTTACTAGTTACTCTTTAGCTTCTTCGGAAGATGGTTGCCACCCTGCCGAAGTCTATCCTCGCGCCGTCTTCCAGGCGCTCTCTGACGTGCGCAGGGAGGCGCTGGCCGTCAAGCTTGGTGAAGTTGGTCGATTGCAGGTCCTCTACAAAATATTCGCCGTTGATGTGCAGCAGCCGGGCGTGCCTCCTGGAGACGCCACCTTCTTCGCCGCCGTAGGCCGTAAGGTCAACGTCGGGGAAGATGCCGCTGGAGGGGTCTTCGCGGCCCACCATGATCTCTTCCTGGTCGGGCAGGGGCAGTTCCGCGCCGGTGGAGATTATCACCAGCCGGGCCATCATATTCTCGACCGTGCCGTTCGGTGACACCGCCGCGCCGCCTGCGGTCGCGCCTCCCACGGAAGCGCCCCCTACAGCCGCCGGGGAAGCCCCCTGGCTCATCGTGTCAGCGCCCACGCCAGCTGGTTGAGCACCGCCTGCATCGCTCGATGTGCTTGCAGCGGCGTCCTGTGTCGCCTGTGACGCCTGAGACGCGCCCGCGCCGCCGTCTCCTCCGGTATCAGCGTAGTCCACCCCATAGCCTGTGTCTTCCTGGACGCCCAGTGTGCCTGCTTCGGCCTGCGGTTCCAGGGTAGGTGCGTCATCTGTCGCGCCTGCGGATGCGCCGCCGGAGTATGCAGGTTCGTTGTAGCCGCCGTAAGTGCTACTCTGTCCCGCCGACGTATCGCTGCCAGCGTACCCGCCTGCCTGTCCTGCCGTGGAGGTCGCGGGCTGGGACGTGCTCGCCGTGGGAGCAGAAGGAGCGGCATCGTAAGAGCCTGCGGTCCAGGCCCCCGTGCTCGTGGTCGCTCCGAGGCCGGTGAGGAAAGAGCGCAGTTCCGACATGCCGCTGCCGAAGCCCGCCCAGTCGCCACGGCCCATGGCCGCCTGGGCTCGGTCCAGGAGGTTGAGCGCCTGGGAAGCCCACGCACCCTGACCACCCTGCCCGCCCGTTTGACCACCCGCACCCGCAGCCGTATCGGAGTAGGTCTCACCGGAGGCGACGGGCGCGTAACCTGCCGCACCCTGGTCTGCCTGGGCGCTGCCACCATCAATCTCAAGGACGCCCGGCATCGCGGCACCCTGGTCCTGACCTGCCTGAGCGCTGGGAGCGTAGATATCCGAGTCGTCGGCTCCAGGCTGCCAGCCCTGGGATTGCCCACCGCCGCTTGTCTGCATGGTATCTTCGGTCACGGGCGAGGCCGCAGCCGTCCCTGTGCCCTGGCCCGCGCCGTAGTCCGCGGCTGTTGACACCCCTTGAGCCGAGGTCGCGCTCTGGCCCGCGCCGAAGCCTTTGTCTTCGCCATAAGTGGCCTGGGTCGCCTGTTGGCCTCCGTTGTAGCCTGCGCCACCGCCCAGATCACTGCCTGTTGTAGTAGCACCAACGCCACCCTGCGCGTCCCATTGGGCCTGGCCGCCACCAATAGCGCCTGCGTCCATCGGCCCGCTGTCGCCACCTATTTCGCCCGTGGTCGCTACCTGGCCGGGATATGAGCTGCCGTCGTATGCGGTGGCAGAGGTCTGCGCCTGGCCGCTCTGCGTGGAGCCGTAACCGGCGTCAGCCCCGTAGCCCTGTTGCGCCTGGCCTCCCGCAGCGACCGGGACCGCACCAGCGACCTGACTCTCGTCGGCAGCTCCGGTGCCGGTTGCGGCACCCTGGGCGGCTATGCCGGTATCTTCTCCCGCTTGCAGGCGCGCGCCACATTCATCGCAAAATACGTAGTCGGGAGGATTTTCGTTACCACAATTGGGGCATCTCATGCTTGTTCTCCTCGTTTGTTGGTCTTAGAAAAGCGGGATGAAGATATTGAGTGGCTTGAGTACCACAGTTATTACGAGCCATGCTAACCCTGCTAGTTCAGCAGTGAGCAACACCAGTGCCATCGTCCAACCGAGGGCCTTACGCACCCCCGACGGGCGCGCCATCACTCTCACCTCGATTTGTTGGTCGCCGCCGGAGCTTTTCACCAATAGTCGCCCGGTATTGAGACGCTCGGCGGGCACCAGCATCTTCACATGCCATGACCAAAGCAATAACAGGGCCTCGGCAACCAGCAGGAGCACGACGGCCCCGCCCATGGCCCACAGCAGGGTGCGCCCCAACGAGCTTGCCACAAGCAGCAGCAGCCAGAACCAGAAGCCCAGGAACGGCAGCCATCTGCGCGTGCGCGTCCATATCATAGCGAAAAGGTTGGGTACCTGCAACTGTACGCGCCCGAACCGCAACTGCCCCCGCCTTACCTTGACCTCCAGCGTGGTTGTGTTGCCCTTGAACTGCGTCGGGTTGTAGGCGATCCACGGGTGGCTGGCGCTGACCCTGCCTTCTACGGGCGCGCCTCCTACGCCGCCAAGCTGTACGTGCTTCACCGTCCGGCGGTTCCACTTTGTCTCACCCAGGTCCACCAGCCTGTCGGAAACTACCAGGGCGGGCATCCCACCGCTTCCGTTGCGGCCGGGCACCCTCACGTCCGAAGGGGGTGCTTTGGGTTGCGCCGGGGCGGGAGCAGGTGCGGTCTCCACCGGGGCCTGTGTGGTCGTCTGCCTCGCCGGAAGCGCCGTAGCTGTGGTGGGCGCGACAATATCCGGCGTGGGCGGTGCGGCGGTGACAATGGGAGGTTCGGCCTCTGCCACCTTGCCGTTCCCGCTGCTACGGTCCGTGAAGGGGTTGGCGGGGGCAGAAGGAAGCGCCGGGGCGGCTGATATAGCAGGCGCGGCAACGCTGGCCGCTATGGGCAAATCGGCCACGGCGGGGCCGGCATACGTGGACATCGCAGGCACCGAGCGAACGGGCAAAGGCTCCAATGCCGGGGCTACGGGTGTATGTTGCGGCTTCTTCTTCGACTGGCCGTTGGCTTTGCTCCTGGAGGGCGTGGGCGAAGGTGCAGGTGCGGGGGCTACAGGCTCCTGTAATGGCCTGGAACGGGGCGCGTACGCACCATCTAGGCCCAACGCCTGGGCAAATGCCTCCACGGACTGGAAACGCTTCTGTGGGTCGAGGTTGAGCGCCTGCATAATAGCGGTATCGACCCTGGTGGATACGCCGGGGTTGTAGCGCCTTATGGAGAGCCAGTTGAAAGGGTTGAGGCTCGGGTCGCGGTTGGTGAGCAGGTGGTGCATGGTGGCCGCGAACGCATAGATGTCCGAGCGCTGGTCGGTCTGCCCCTTGCCGTATTGCTCAGGTGGCGCGTAGCCCGCAGTGCCGAAGGCCTCGGTATCGGAAGTCTTACCCGCCTTGTGCAGGCGTGCGATGCCGAAGTCTATCAGCTTTATCCTCTCGACCATGCCCTCTACCAGCATCACGTTGGCGGGTTTGAGGTCGCGGTAAATGATGGGCGGGTCTTGCGTGTGCAGGTACTGGATCACATCTATGATTTGCCTGGCCCACACCATCACGCGCTGCTCGGGGAGGGGGCCACCCGCGAGGTCCAGCACGTTGAGCAGGGTACGGCCGGGCACGAACTCCATCACGAGGAAGTGCTTGCCCAGCTCCTCGAACGTCTCCACCACTTTCACCAGGTTGTCGTGTTGCAGCCGTGCCAGCATCTGGGCTTCGCGGCGGAAATCGGCCACGGCCTGGGTGCGCTCTCCTGGAGGCAGGGCAGCGGGGCTGATCTCCTTGATAGCTGCCCGGTTGCCGATGGGACTCTGCGTGTCGGTGCTCTCGTAAACGGCCCCCATGCCACCCTGCGCCACCTTGCGCAGGATGCGGTAGCGGCGCTTCAGCACCGTCCCGGCTGGTATGTTGCCCGTAACATCGGGCGCCACGGACACGGGAGGCGAGGTCGGCGGGCCGCCCGGTGAGTACACAGGCGCTGCAACGTGCGGCATGGCGTA
>JALZHG010000101.1 GCA_030914045.1 Chloroflexota bacterium
GGGCAGGCACGGGGGCCTGCCCCTACAACCTACACCTTCAAAGCCTTGCAATACGTTCCTAGTCCCGCCCGCACTCCTCGAAGAAGGTGTTAGCTACCATCTTCGACACCTGGCCCCTGGTGGCGGGATTGCCCGGCCTGAAGGTGCCATCCGCGTAGCCGCCGATGATGCCGCGGCTGCTGAGACGCTCCACGTAAAGGTAGAATGGGTCGCCGGTGCCCACGTCGGGGAAGCTCTGTCCAGTGGGCGCATCCGCGAAGCCTGCGGCGTTTGACAGCACCTTGGCTATCTGCCCGCGCGTGGCCGGACCACCCGGTCTGAATGTGCCGTCCTCGTAGCCACCCACTATGCCCCTGCGTGCTATGCGCTCGACATAGAGGTAGAAGGTGCTGCCAGGAGGTACGTCGGAGAAGGTCTGCCCCGACACATCCTCGACATAGCCCGCCGCGTTCGACACCAGCTTGGATAACTGCCCGCGTGTGATGCCCGCCCCCGGCCTGAAGGTGCCGTCTTCGTAGCCACCAAGCACCCCCCGGCAGGCCAGGCACTGCACGAAGCTGTAGAAGGTGGAGCCTACCGCCACGTCGGAGAACTGGACGTTGCAGGCAATGGCTGTCGGGGACGCAACGGGCGTGGGTGTGGATGTGGATGCGGGCGTAGTTGTGGGCGTAGTTGTGGACGTGGCGGTACGCGTTGGCGTTGGGATTGGCGTGCTAAAGATGGCTGTGTAGGTTGTATTGGTAAGACCTATTATCACGTCATGGTTTTGCGCGCCGGTATGCAGCCACGTCTGGAACTCGTGCCCATCTTGAGGCGAGAGTGCCCGCAGACTGTGCGTGGAACTGATCACGACAGTACGCGTGAAGGGTGTCGTACCCACGTAGCTGTCGTACACCAATTGCAGGCCCGGAGGGGAGGACGCAAGGGTGATCTGCACGGTCTGAGGATGGACCTCAACGGAAGCACTGCTCGTCAGGTTGTCGTTATCCCTGGCCGTCAGCACGACCTCGATGTGGCTGTCATCGCCGTGGTCTGGCACTACGAAGGTGCCGGTTGAGCCTTTACTTTCCTGCAACGGGTGGGAGTGACAATGCCCATCCGGGCAGTGCTGAATCAGCACATTCCAGTCGAGGGCGCTTGGGGCAAGTGGGCCGTCCTCCGCGTCCGTAGCTGACCCTGTGTAGGTAACTACATCCCCGACTTTCACACGCAGGTCGGAGTCGGGCCGCTGAATTACAACCGATGGACGAAAGTTGGCGGTGAACGACCATACTGCGTCCTGGTACAGGGGCAATCCATCCACGTCCTTAACCCCACCGGACCCGCCCTTTACTGTAACGGTGTAGATCGAGGAGGCCTCCAAGTCGTTTGCGGGATCGATGAAGAGCGTGTGCGTCGTTGGGCTGTAGCCAAGCGTAGCCGAGAGGGGCGTTGAAGAACCCTGTCTTGTGAGCAGGACGGTGGAACCTGAGAACGTCGCCGGGTCCATTGGTTTGTTGAACGTGACACTAATGGTTGTGCTAGGCAAGACGCCAGATTCGCCATCTGCTGGGACCGTGCTAACGATTGAAGGGGTGCCTTTGCATGTGACGCGAGCATCAGCCCAGTCTGTGTGGTCGAAAGCGTTGCCGTCTCCTCCGTCGCGTACCGAGAGCACCAATTCCTCTCTGCCGGTAAGATCGACATTCACGTTCTGAGTAGGAGTCGAGCCGGTCATGAGGCTGCTTTGATGTAGACGTATTCCGTCGGCCCAGACCTCAAAAACGACCGAGCCTCCGTTGCCCACTTCATCGTCCACGCCGATTGCCGCACTGAAACTGGTGCAACTCTTCCCCAGGTACACTTTGACCTCGGAGTTGGCATGGGTCCCCACACCCTTACTGTACGTAACCGAGTTGAGGGTGATGGTGCGGCCGTCGTATGGGTTAGCCTCTCCGTTGCTCGTGTCCCGCTCGACCACTCCCCACCCGTTCGACGCGGAGTTCCAGGCCAGGTCGCTCACATAACTGGTGCCCTGCGGTGGGGCTTCAGGCTCACCCACCTCGAGGCGGCTCAGAGCACCAAATACGGTTTCCAGAATATACAGGTTGCCATCAGGACCCATCCCAATCTTGGTCGGTCCGCCCATCATGCCGTCGCTGACGTCATAGCGCAAATAGCCGAAGCGGTACGGGCCGCTCACCAGCTTGTTGTTCGGGTCAACATACAGGTAATCGATGTAGCGGTTGGTGCAATCACCATAAAAGTAAGCGCCCCGGTACTGCTCCGGGTAGGTGGTGCCGGTATAGAACGTCCCGCCAACAATGCACCGGTTGCCGGTTCCGTGGTTCAGGCTCAGCAACGGAGTTTGCACGGCGGTTGCGCTCAACTGCCCGCATAAAGGTTTGGCCTCATAGCCGGCATGGGTAGTCGGACCTTCGTAGCAGGGCCACCCAAAGTTGAGGCCCGGAGCGCCAATATTTAGCTCCTCCCAGTAGTTCATGCCTACATCCCCGATGTAAGGCACTGTGGTGCCGGGCCGGAAGGCAAAGCGGAAGGGATTGCGAAGCCCATATGCCCATACTTTTGAGCGTGCGGCGTCCGGGTCTTCCTGGTTCCAGAAGGGGTTCGAGGACAACCCGCGTCCGGTGGCGGGATCAATTCGTATCAGCTTTCCGGCAAAGGAGTCTAAACTTTGAACGCGAAGAGCCTTATCATCGACGCGGGTGTAATCGGCAGCATCACCCGTGGAGAGAAAGAGGCTACCATCCGGGGCGAATTTGATGGTCCCGCCCATGTGGGATGGCCCATCGCCCGGCAGGCAGTCGCTACCCGCTGGATAGTCGTTACAGGAGCGGGCATTGGCACTCCCCGTGATTGTGCCAAGAAGTATCTTCCGCGTAGCAGTAAGGGCCACGTCACCCTGTACTGTATAGCGCGCCAGCCGGTTAGTCTTGGCCGCCTTATACGCGTCCGAAGCGGGGTCGGCATTTGGATCAGGTTCGTTGGTGTAATAGAGGTAAATGTAGTGGTTTGACTCGAAATTTGGGTCCACAGCCACCTCGATCAGGCCGCGCTCCCAGTAGTCGTTCACCTGGCCCCGCAAATCGAGCAACGGCGTAGCGAGCAACGCGCCATCCTTGTACACCAGCACAAGCCCGCGCTTTTCTGTAACAAGAATGCGCCCATCGGGGAGGATGGCGAACGAAGTAGGTAAGTTAAGCCCGGAAAGAAGCGGAACTTGAACAAAGCCGGGCGGCAAGATCGGTTCGTAGCCGCCTTCCGGGGACGAAGGGTGTCTGGAGTAAGGCTCGTCAAAAGCTCGACCTGGTGGCGCGACGGGCGCGACGGCAGTGCTCGTGGCTGCAACTCGTGGGGAGCCTTCTCTGGCGGTGGTTACCCCCGGCAGGGAGAGCGCAAGCCAGGCGCAGAGGAGCGTAAGTGCCGCGAGGAGAGCCGGTAAGTAACGACGCACGTGTGAATAACCCCTGTAAAAATCGGAGGAGATAGTAAGTTGGACCCGATAGTAAGATATCGGGCCGCTAGATGGGTTGGCTCGAAGCCCAGAGGCCGGGTTCGAAGTCCCGCTGCACAGGTAAGAGTACCATCCGAGCAGCACAGCGTCAAGCAAGCGGGCCACTACTTCTTATATATGGTACGTAAAGGGGACAACATCTTCTAGAGACGCGGACTGCCCGCATGGTCTTGACCGCACCTCCTGACTGGCTTATCATCACAATCAAGATGCCGGACGTGGCGTAATACTAGCTGGAGGATTAGAACAGAGCGCATCGGCAGGGAACAGCTATGCAGTCGCTGGAACTTGACATCCCTCATACACCCGTGCAGACCGCCACGCAAGAGCATAAAGGGGCGGAGTCGCGTACTCAGGAACGCGCGCAGAGTAGGACGCTAAGTGTGGCGGCGTTGTTGAGCGTGGTGCTGCTTGGCTTTGCCTTGCGCCTGTATGGGCTGACCGGTTACGGCATCTGGTTTGACGAGGCATACCACATCCAGCTTGTGAGCCTGCCTACAGTGGGCGATATGCTGCGGGCTGTGCTCGCGAACCCGCCGTCGGACCCGCTCTACGTGCTCTTACTGAGGCCCTGGGTGTCCCTATTCGGTCACGGTGACGCCAGCGTGCGAACCCTCTCGGTCATACTCAGCACCGCTACCATTCCAGCGGCGTACTGGCTGGGCAGAGTGGCGGCGGGAAGAGCGGCGGGACTCCTCGGGGCGTTGCTGCTGGCGGTGTCACCTTACGCCCTGGAGTTCGGGCAGCAGGCCTCGCTGTACGTGCTGGCCTCCCTCGCGACCACTCTCGCCCTCGCCGCCGGGTTAAAGTGGCGAAGCACCGGCAGCCGTAGAGACGCCATACTATATGTCGCCCTGGCAACGGTCGCCATCTACAGCCATTATGTAGTGGCGGGCATCATGGCCCTGTGTGGCTTGCTGGCGCTGCACAGGAGCGCGGGGCCGAGCTACGTCACCCGGCGCGCCTGGATAGTCGCGCACGCGGTCATCTACATGGCGTGGACGCCCTGGCTGCTCCCCATGCTGGCAAGCTGGATGGCGGCACCCGTGCCTCGCACCTCCTTGCGCGACTCCGTCACAATGGTCGACGTGCTAGCCGCACTGGTGCAGTACAGCAGCGGCACGGCGGCTTTACTACAGCGGGCGCGGGTACCGGAGGTGCTGGGCCTCGCATCGGGGGGTCTGCTGCTCCTGGCGGGCTGGTACGCGGGGGGAGCAACGCGCTGGAGCAGTCTGCGGCTCATGATCGTGGTGAGCGGGTTGATCTTCCTGTTGCCTGCTGTTGTATCGGCCATGACGGGCTTGTGGCTCTTTGTGCCGCATTTCATGGTCTTTCTACTGCCTGCCGCGTTTGTCACGTTCGGGGCGGGATTGCTGTTTATAGGCCAGTCTACATGGCGTACAGGCGACGGGGCCGCCATCCAGTGGGGGAGCTACCTCGCGCTCGGTTTGGGCGTCGCATGGCTGGTTGCGCAGTTGTGGGGGGTGGCGCTTTTCTACCGCGACCCGCCGCACGGTGCCGATGGCTTGCGAGAGCTTGCCGCCACCCTCAACCGGCACGCGCAACCGGGCGACCGTGTGCTGGTCACGCCGCCTGCGCTACAAGCGAGCATGGCCCAGTATTACGGCGGTGACACGCGCGGCCTTCCAGCCGATTTCGACCTCTACAGCATCTACCAGCCCTACGAACCTGCCTCCTGGCATAACAGGTCGCTCGAGGCGTTTAACGAGCACACGAGCGGCCTGGGGCGCTTCTGGTTGGTCTACAGGCCGGAATTGGATGATGGCGGCAGGTTACTTGGGGAAATCGAGGGGCGGTACCGGGAGGTAGAGGAGCATCCCTATGATTTTGCCACCCTGTACCTGTTTGAAAGCCCATGATGCCACAACACAAGTCCAGCCTTGCACAAAGTTTAGCGCCACCCGCGTTTCTCGTGGTGCTCTCAGGCGCGCTCTTTGCGTACCTGCTGGCCCGCTTCCCCTACAACGGCTTCTACGGGCAGGACGCTTACGCCTACTTCTACCAGGCGGAGGCCCTGTGGCGCGAATTGACCGCGCAACCGCAGCCTCCCTTCGCTCTGTTCTCGGCAAATGGCCTCTACTGGCCGGTCGGGTACCACCTGCACCTCCTGCCGGGCTTCCTCATCGGCTGGCCTGAAGCGGGGAGAATGCTGACCCTGGCAATGGCTGCCCTGACTCCGGTGATCTTGTACCTGGTGGTAGGAGAAGTGTGGCACACCGCCGGGGCCGGGGAGCGTGCGCTGGCGGGAGTGGTGGCAGGTGTGGTGCTCCTGGTCAACGGCACTTACGTCCGTACCGGGCTGTCGCTGATGTCGGACGTACCGGCCGTCTTCTGGGGCACCCTGTCGGTCTACTGCTGTCTCAGGGCATGGTCGCCTTATGAGAGAACACAAGGAGGGCGGGCCAGCCACCTTTGGGCGGTAGGTGTCGGGCTGTCGCTGGGGCTGGCGGTGCTGGTGCGCTACAGTTCGACGCTGCTCGTTCCCGCGTTGGTGCTTTATGTATTGGCTGGTCTGTACGCCCGGAAGAGGCAGGGGTTGCCGCAAGACGCCGGGCAGCAGGGGGCACGGTGGCAAAAAGGGGTGTTGCTTGCGGTTGTTGGAGTTGCAGTGGCATTGTTGCCACAATTAGCCTATGCCCTCACCCACGAGCCTGGGCCTGCGCTCAGGGGTTGGTCAATCGGCAACCTGTTCAGCAGCACCGTAAGCGGGCCTGGCGGTACTGAAACCTTCTCCCAGCCCATGCTTGTCTTCTACCTGTTAGGTCCTCTTGCCAATGCCAGTGCGGGGTTTCTATCGCCCCTTTACCTCGGCGCGTTCGTTCTCGGAGTATGGATGTTAGTACGCCAGCGCAACGTTAGCATGTTGATCCTAATATTTTTATGGTGGTTTATTGGCGTATTGGCTTATTCAGGAACAAGCTATCAGACACACCGTTTTGTGCTCACTTTCATGCCTGTACTTGCTATTTTGGCGGGTATAGGCACAGGTTCAGCCTTCTCACTGCTGTTCCGCAAGGTAGATCGAGCGCGCGGAGTGCCTGGCATCCGGGAGTTTGGCGCGGCAGTTGCCGCAACATTAATCCTGCTAGGGCTATGCATAGGAATGGTGCAGGGTTGGCACTCAGCGGAACGATGGGCGGCCACACATGCCGGCTTCAACACGCAAGAGCAGCAGGTTGTGGCCCTCGCACGAGAAGCGGTCGTGACGCAGGGGGAGGAGGGCACCCCCAGAGCGGTGTCCTTCGGGTTCAGCGCACCCTTGTACCACTATACCCGCTGGCCCATACTCGACTTCTTCCTCCATGACGAAGAGGACATCCGCGACTTCCTTGCGGGGCCCGGCCCGCGGATGGTGGTGCTGCCGGAGGAGAGTATATCAACACGGTGGGCGGCTACCCCATCCGCCGCGCGCTGGCAGTGGCTCCAAAGTGCCTACGAGCTAACGCGGCAGGGCACGGTGGGGGTGTTTACCGTCTACAGGGTGACTGACCGGTGAGCAGGTCAGGGTCTGCCTTCCTCCAACCCCTGTAGTAACGACGTTTCAGGCGCGCCCATTACGCCTCCGAGTCGCAAGGCATTCTTCAGGTCCTTCGACTCCAGGAAGCTGCGGGCCTGCTCGACGCTGTCAAACTCGTCCATCACGATCAGGTCGTTGCGGTCCCCGGCCACCTGGAAGATGCGGTACCGCTTCCAGCCGTAGCGCATCTTCAACTCCGAAAGCCCATCGAAGACCTCTTTCCAGGTGTTGTAGTCCTCTACCCTGTGTCGAACGTGCGTCCACGGCATGAGCGTACTCCTTTTCACCACATTGTCGGCATCGGCGGAACGGCATAACAGCACGGACCGCGCCCCGCTTGGAACAGGCTGTATGGTAGAATGCCGTGGACGCAGGCATGCGCGTTTATATCTCACGCCTGCTGGTAAGGTGAGGACTATGACAAGAACCCTACGCTTCACTACCTTTCTTGCGCCAAGCATCAGACCCATGTATGAGGCCGTGGCCGAGTACGTTGGGCGGGAGCTTGGCTGCGACACCACGCTTGTCGAAGGTCAGTCGTTTGATGAGTTCGCGGACGGGAATTGCGATATAGGGTTCATCTGCGGGCTGCCTTACGTGCAACTCATGACGCAGAAGCCCTCGCCCGTCGAGCTGCTGGCTGCTCCGGTGCTGCAAGGCAATCGTTACGAGGGTAGGCCCATCTACTTCTCGGACGTGATCGTGCGCCGCGATTCCCCTATTCAAACCTTCGATGACCTGCGCGGGCGTAGCTGGTCGTACAACGATTGTGACTCCCACTCAGGATACGGGGTGACACGCTACCACATGGTGCGCAAAGGGCAGACCAAAGGCTATTTCGGCCAGGTGGTGCAGGCTGGTTTCCACCAGGAATCCATCAGGCTGGTGCGCGCCGGAGAGGTAGATGCCTCCGCGATAGACTCCCAGGTGCTGGCGGTTGCCATGCGCGACGAGCCTGCCCTGACTGAGGAGTTGCGCATAATTGAGACGCTCGGCCCATCGAGCATACAGCCCGTAGTAGCGGCCCATACCCTGCCGGAGGGTCTGAAGGCTGATGTCCGGGCGGCCTTGCTACGAATGCACACGGACCCTCAAGGAAGACTGGGCCTGTCGCACGGCCTTGTCGCCCGGTTCGCACCTGTGATAGACGAAGACTACAATGACATACGCAAAATGCTGGCGGCAACTGAGGCGGCGGACTTCATCGTGCTGAGATAGGTGAGGTATGTGGGAGTACCGGCACAACGATGCAACCTAAAATAACAGTGATTTCGCTGGGCGGCACCATCGCTATGAGCCGGGACGGCAACGGCGGGGTGACGCCAACGCTCGACGGCGAGGCGCTGGTTGCGAGTGTGCCTGGGATTGCCGAGATCGCAGAAGTGACGGCTGTGTCGTTCCGGCGGCTGGGGAGCGCGCATCTAAGTCTTGAGGATGTGATAGCTCTCAGCGCCGAAGTGGCCCGGCACATCGACGGTGGCGCGGAGGGCATCGTTATCACTCAGGGGACGGACACTCTGGAGGAGGTAGCCTTCGCCCTCGACCTGCTGCTGGCCGGCGAAGTCCCGGTGGTGGTTACGGGTGCCATGCGCAATCCCACCCTGCCGGGAGCCGACGGCCCCGCAAACCTGCTGTCCGCGATTCGGGTAGCCGCCAGCCCTCATGCCAGGGGCCTTGGCGTGCTGGTGGTGTTCAACGACGAGGTCCACGCCGCCCGTTACGTGCAGAAGACGCACACGACGAGCACGGCCGCCTTCCGCTCACCACTGACCGGGCCGCTCGGCTGGGTCGTGGAGGGCCGCCTTCGCATCGCCAACCGCCCCTCGCCACGCCCACACCTGGGCTGGGAGGCTGTCAGCGTGCTTCCCATCGTGCCGGTGGCGCTGCTAACAGCAAGTCTCGGTGACGACGGGCGGTTGATAGACCTGGTGCGGCAGACGGGCTATGGTGGGCTTGTGTTCGAGGCATTCGGCGTGGGACACGTGCACGTCCCCGTCGCGTACAGGCTCAAAGAGCTAGCGGTTGACATGCCCGTGGTGCTAGCTTCCCGTACAGGCTCAGGTGAAACGCTGCGCCACACGTACGACTTCACAGGCTCGGAAACAGACCTTCTATCCGGCGGCCTGATAGGTGCGGGATCCCTGGACGGACCAAAAGCCCGCATCCTCCTCTCGCTCCTTCTCAGCATGGGCGCGACTCGCGAGCAAATTGTCAGCGCGTTCGCCGCTTCGTCGGGCGACTAAAAGCTGCCTCCGAGACGTTCCGTCTGAGAAGAGTACCCAAACCCCCACCCTGTCATTTCGAACGGAGTGAGAAATCTCGTCCCTCACCACCCAAGTCACATGCTTGCTTCGGCAATATAGTACCGCGACAAAGGGAAATATCTTGGTAAAGGACGAGATTTCTCACTCCGTTCGAAATGACAGGGTGGAACTTGGGTGGTTATCTTGGGCCAGATTAATTGTCCGATAGTTTCCAACCACTGCATGATTAGCGGATTCTCGGCCTGCGTCTCGCATGTCGTGATGTCAACCACGCCTCCACGTGGTCGGCGCTTGGTCACGAGCGATTAGCTACCCCACTATGCAAGAGCCGCCAGATTGTGGATAAACCCATTGACAGCATTGGAGTTGTGGCAATATACTCGCAAAGTAGAACATAAGTTCTACTGAGCATGCATGACCACGTCTCTATGAGGCGATAGCTGGTGAATAGCCGAGTATAAGGAGGTAGATACAAATGCCACATGCTTCTACAAGCCGCGATTCCGGTGCCGACGCAGACGCACACGTACAGAGCACGAGCCGCCCAAGCCCACTTAACCGCAGACCGACTTCGCGACGACTGGTGACCATCTTCAGGGGGCCTAGCAACACGGGCAAGACTCACCTGGCGCTATCGATGTCCGAGGCAGGCATCGGCAGGATTTGCGTCTTCGACACTGAGTTCAAGACGCGCAACGTTCCGGGCGTCAACGAGCGATTTGACGCCATCGAGAGCGACCCCGACACCCTGCTGGAGGACATCCAGTGGGCCATAGATGAGAAGGGGCCTGATGGTGCTCCCGTTTACGGGGGGCTGGTGCTCGACTCGTGGAACGGCTACTTCGACACCCTATACGGACGCGCCATCGAGATGGCCGAGCAGCAGCGGGGTGAGGGCGCAAAGCTCACTACCAGCGAAGTTGAGCTATTGCAGACGAAGGCCAAGAAGGTGCTCGACCTGCTCTGCCGGGTCAGCAGGCGGTGGGTCGCGATTACGGAGCACGCAACGGCCCAGGGACAGGAGCCGGACGAGAACGTGGCGGGGCAGTTGATCATCATGACGATTGGCGGCACCGACTATTACTCGGATGTGACCTTCGACCTGTCCCTGGTGCTCGGTGGCGATTTTCGCGCCCAGCACACGGCGACCGTGGTCAAGACTAACGTCAGCCACCTTTATCCGCTGGGGCGAAAGCTGGTGGACCTGACTTACGACAGGCTGGTGAGAGAGATCACCGCGCAGGAGCCTATCAAGCAGTTCGAGCCAAGCATGCTGCCCTCCCCACCTGCCCAGCCAGAGCCGAAAGCGAAAGCTATCTCACTGGACGACCTGCTCGCCAAAGCCGAAGAATACGGTATAGCCGAGGTGCATATGAGCAAAGCCGCGGCGCGCTACTGTGGTGGCAAGCGGCTGGAGCAACTGGATACGGATGAGATCGAGTTCCTGTACAACCGGCTGGTGGAGTCCCGCGGGCCGGACGCTGCCGAAGACGGTGCAGCACCCAGGAGCGACAGGCGAAGCGCCGCGCAAGAGGTTGATGCCCGTGTGATGGGCGGCACTCCCGATGCGGGCGCGCCAGTAGAATACGCCGGGCACGTCGAGAGCAACGAGCCTGTAGCCTCCGCCGCTCGAAACAACGGGAGGGGCCGCGGTTAGCTCGTAGCAACCCTTGTGTTAACTGGCGAAACTGACATGCCCGGCGATAGAGCTATACACGACCTCGCCCTCTGCTATGGTCATGGACACGTTGAAGTCGCCATCCAAGAGGACGAGATCGGCATGCTTGCCAACCTCCAGGCTGCCTTTTGTGTCCGACACACCTGTGGCGCGTGCGGCGTTCAGGCTGCTCACCGGCCATAGCTCCGTGAGGTCCCTGCCCGTGGCCTTGCTTATGTTCTGGAGTGCCCTGTTCATGGTCAGCGTGCTGCCCGCCAGGGTCCCATCAGGCAGTCTGACCGCGCCATCCCTCATGACCACCTCTCGATGGTCCAGGTGGTAGGTACCGTCTTTGCTCCCGGCCCATCGGATGGCATCCGTTATGAGGATTACGCCGCCCGGCCCCTTTACATCTACCAACAACTTCATAACCAACGGGTGCACGTGAACGTTGTCAGCGATTATCTCGCAGGATATTTCGGGGAGACCAAGAGCCGCGCCCACGGTGCCTGGCTGGCGGTGGTTGAGGACGCCCATGGCGTTGAAGCAGTGTGTCACGTGTTGCAGTCCGTGACTGGCGGCCTCCACCATTTGCTCGTAACTGCATGAAGTGTGTCCGGCGGACACAGCGATACCCCTGCGCGCGCATTCGGATACGAGCCAACGACTCTCCTCGAACTCCGGGGCCAGGGTAACCCGCCTGATGATACCGGCGTCCAGGAACTCAAGCGCCTCGTCTCGCTCGACTACGCGTATGAAGTTGGGGTCCTGCGCTCCCGCGTTCTTGGGGTTGAGGTAAGGGCCCTCCAAGTGCGCGCCCAGGATGGTGGCACCGCCGGGGACTCTGCCTTTAGCCTCGGCGATGGCATGTAGGGCCTCGGTGATTGCCTCTCTTGAAGCCGTCCAGGTGGTCGGCAGGTAGGCAGTGACACCGTGCCGCGCGTAGAAACGGGCGACCTCCCGCAGGCCCGCCACGTCGGCGTCCATCGCTTCGACCCCTACACCCCCGTGCGCGTGAAGGTCAACAAAGCCGGGGATGAGATTGAGACCTGCCCCGTCTATCGCTTGCGATACGTATCCCGCAGGAAACTCAGGTGGGTGGCCGGGGGCCATGAGTTTGATCCTGCGGCCCTCTGTCAGCAGCCAGCCGGTTTTCCAGGTGCCTGCGGGGCTAAAGACCCGTGCGTTTGTGAAAAGCAGCCGTTGCTCTGGTTCGGAATTCATAGCACCCTCAGGTCTCTCCGGAATATAGTCTCTCGAAACTACCAAGAACAAAACTGCCGAATCTCAGCACCCAAGCCCCGCCCTGTCATTTCGAGCGCAGTGAGAAATCTCGTCCTTCAGCACAGGGTCCCACCTTTCCTCCGGGACAGAATCTCATGAGAAAGGTAAAACATCGGGGTAGAGGACGAGATTTCTCACTGCGCTCGAAATGACAAGAGCGGATTCATTTTCCTGTTTTGCAAACTTACCGCTTTCCGAGACAGCGTTGGAGACTGTCGGGTAAGTGATATGACTTGCTGGCCCACATACGCCAATATACAGGCTGCGCGGCCGCCGTGGTATGGTGATACGATGCCGCCCACATTATAGCAGCCGCGCAGCCTGTGTTGTGCTACGTGTCGCGCCGCCGCCTGGGCTTTGCTGCACCACCGGCATCCCGGCGCGAAGTGTATGGCCTGCCCTCGGAGCGCCTGCCGGGCCTGCCCCCACGCTCTCCGTCAGGGGAGTCGGTCCTGCGGGGGCTGGGCGTGCGGAACTGCCTCGGGCCTAGCGGGGGAGCGGACTTGCCGTTGCTGCCCTCAGCGGCCTCAACCTGCAACTTACGACCTTTGATCGTGGTGTTGCGCAACGCGTCTATCACCTGGTCGCGGTCGCTCGCGGGCACTTCCACGAAGGCCACCCGGTCGTAGATATCGATGGCCCCGATAGTGCGGCCCGGTATCCCTGCCTCGTTGGCTATCGCGCCCACGATGTCGCCGGGGCGCACTCCCGCCTCTCGTCCCACGTTCATCACCAGCCGCACCATGCCGCGCTCCACACCGTCGCTGATCGTGCGTGCCTGGGCCGGTTCCACCATTTCGGTCAGCGGGCGCTCGCCGTCGGAGGCCATCTTGGCGGCGGCAGCGGCTATCTCGGCCAGGTCGAACTCCTCCGCAAGTTCCGTGACCATCTGCATGAAGGGAAGCAGGTTGCCCGCCGCTATCTTCTCCCGGATGGAGGCCTTCATCGCCTCGCGTCGCCGGGCCTCTATATCCACCAGCGTGGGCAGGCGCATGGGGGTGATCTTCTGCCCGATAATGCGCTCTATCACCCGGAGCCACCTTATCTCGTTGGGCTGGACCAGCGTGATGGCTTTACCGGCACGGCCCGCCCGCCCGGTGCGCCCGATGCGGTGCACGTACGACTCCGCGTCTTCGGGGATGGCGTAGTTGAACACGTGAGTGACACCCGTAATATCGAGGCCGCGCGCGGCTACCTGGGTGGCGACTAACAGGTCCACCTGGCCGCCCCGGAAGCGTTGCAGCACGCGGTCGCGCTGGGTCTGGTTCAGGTCGCCGTGCAGCGTCTCGGCGTCGAAGCCGCGCGACTGTAGAGCCTCGCCCAGCTCGTCTACGTCGCGCTTGGTGCGGGCGAAGATCATGGCCGACTCAGGCTCCTCGTGGTCCAAAACGCGGGTGAGCGCGTCCAGCTTGTTGCGCGGTGTGACCTCCAGGTAGAACTGCTCTATGGTGGGCACCGACATCTGGGCCGTTTGCACCGTCACCTGGACTGGCTCGCGCAGGTAGCGTTGCGCCAGGGCCGCGATCCTGGGAGGTATGGTGGCCGAAAAGAGGGCCATTTGACGCTCAGGGGGCGCGCTATCGAGGATGCTCTCGATATCCTCCAGGAAGCCCATGTCGAGCATTTCATCGGCTTCGTCTAGCACTACGTACTTGATGTCACCCAGTTGCAGCGTGCCCCGCCGCAGGTGGTCCAGGACGCGCCCCGGCGTGCCGATTACGACGTGCACGCCGCGACTGAGAGCGTGTAGCTGCCTCTCAATCGGCTGCCCTCCGTACACCGGGAGCACGCTCAGCTTCTTGAAATGCCCCAGCCGGTGCACGGCCTCGGCCACCTGTACCGCAAGCTCCCTCGTGGGAGCCAGCACCAGCGCCTGGGTGAGCTTGCGCTCAGGGTCCACGCACTCCACAATCGGGATAGCGAAAGCGGCGGTCTTGCCGGTGCCGGTCTGCGCCTGGGCTATCACGTCCCGGCCTTCGATGAGGAGGCGTATCGTCTGCTCCTGGATCGGCGTTGGGGCCTCATAGCCAAACTCGGCTACCGTCGCAAGCATGCCTTCGCTAAGTTGTAAATCCGCAAATGTAGTATCCGACATTCATGTTGCTCCTAATCGTATCTTACACAGCCTGTTCCCGGCTCTTGAAGCTGTACGTATAACATAAAGCAAGTTCTGTGCACCTGGGCACCTCGCCAGGTTTCGGAGAGGGACGTACGCCGCCCGGCAGCCCTATCGAAGTGATGGCACAAAACCTGTATCCGACTCGGAACTGGCAATTTGGTGTAAGATGGAAGTATAAGGTAGACGTAAATGCCGTTGGGAGTGCATCGGTCTGAAATGCGCGAATATCGACAAGTAAGCAGAGCGTGGTGCGGGCGCTCCTCAGATTCTAGTAATTGATGGTTTAGAGATGGCCATACAAACAACACCAAGAAACTCAAAGCGGACAGGCAACGTACCGAGCGCGGCGCGGGACGTACAGGGGCACATAGTGCTGTGCGGCCTCGACGGGCTGGGCTTGCGCACGCTGGAGGAACTTCACCGCTTAGGTGAAGATGTAGTAGTGGTGGCCGGCGCGCCATCCAAGAACTTCGCGCACAGGGCGCGCGAACTCGGGGCCACTATCATCACCGGCAGCCAGTGGGAGGAGCAGGTGTTGCAGGAGGCCGGGGTCACGTCAGCCCGCGCCATCATCCTCACCGATAAGGACGACGTGGCGAACCTGCACGCGGGCCTAGTGGCGCAAGACCTCAACCCCAACATACCCATCATCCTGCACATGTTCAACATGGAACTCGGCCAGCAGGTGAAAGCCCTGTTCCACAACTGTGCCGTACTAAGCTCGTCCGAGATAGCCGCGCCCGCCTTCATAGCCGCCGCCTTGCACCCTTACTGGGAGCAAAGACTCGAAGTGGAGGGACATACGCTCGTGGTGCGCGCCGCCAGGGCGCAGGGGCGAGTATGGGGAGGCAACCGGGGGGCGGTGGCCGTCACCAAGGACCCGCGCGTGTTGCTGCCCCTGGCCTGCATCAAGGGAGATGGCACCGCTACCCTCTTCCCCGACACCGATCCTTCACCGGACGCTAAAATGCCGGCTGTAGGCGAGGTGTGCGAGGACGTGGTGTTCCTGGTGGACGAAGGGCCTGTAAGCCAGGCCGCACCGGCGGCAGAGCGCGAGCGGCGGAGTGGCTTCAGGCTTGGCGAATTGTTGCGCACGGGCCGTAACCTGTTCCTCACGGCGGACCCGAGGTTGAGGTGGCTCTCCGCAATGCTCCTGGTGCTGGTAATCGTTAGCTCGCTCATATTCTCGATATTCCAGGACCTTTCTCCGCTGGATGCGATCTACTTCACTATCAGCACTATAACAACCACCGGCTTTGGCGACATCAACCTTGTCAACTCCCACCCGGCGCTGAAGGTCTATGGAACGGTGTTGATGGTGCTTGGGGCGGCGGTCCTGGCGATATTTTACGCTCTGATTACGGACGTGCTGGTAAGCGCACGCCTGGCGCAGGTAGTGGGCGCGGACCTGAGCCTCCGCCGCGACCACGTGGTGGTAGCCGGTCTTGGCACAATCGGCTTCATAGTGGCGCAGAAACTCTCCCAGATCGGCGTGCCCGTCGTTGCCATAGAAGTGAACCCCAGCGGGCGATTTGTGGCTGCTACCCGCCGCCTGGGCGTGCCGGTGGTCCTGGCCGACGGCCGGCTCCCGGAGACGCTCGAATCGGTGGGGATAAGGAACGCGCGCTGCCTGGTAGCCGCGATAGACGGCGACATCGCAAACTTGCAGACCGCCCTCACCTCGCGCTCGCTCAATCCGAAGCTGCGCGTGGTGCTGCGCCTATTCGACCCAGACCTCTCGACCCGTATGGAACGCACCTTCGAGATCCACGTATCGCGCAGCCCGGCGGCGCTGGCCGCCCCCGCTATGCTGGCATCGGCTGTGGGCGGGCACGTGATCGCCCCGGTGCAGGTAGCCGACCAAGTGGTGTTCATAGTGCAGACGACGGTCGATCCAGGCTCAGTAGCCGATGGCAATACGATAGACTGCCTGGAGGAAACCGCCGAGAACGCGGAGGGAGGGTTGGAGGGCCGCGTGCTTCTACTCGTAGATAAGGGCAACCGAACGTGGCGGCCCCCGAAGAGCACGGTCCTGCGAGCGGGCCAACAGGTGGTGCTCGCGGTTTCGCAGGAGGGTTTGCCGCACCTGCTTTCGCTGACAAACCCAGGCCCACCCTCCGACGGGCAAGATTATGCTCCCTCGGCCCCGGCAGACAAGCGCCACCTGGCCCAACGGGGTACATAATTTGCAATAGGTCATGCTCCGACACTGAACCGCATACATGAGGAGAGGACACCATGACGCTACCGCAACGACCCCTGGGTAAGACCGGCGTGCAAGTGCCTATCATCGGCTATGGCACGGCCCCACTGGGCAAGATAGAGGGGCCGGACGAGCCATCTAAGGCCAAGGCCACGAAGCTGCTCAACCTGGCTATTGACCTCGGTATAACCTACCTCGATACCAGCCCCGACTATGGCAGCCAGCCCAAGCTTGGCGAGGTGATGAAGAGCCGCCGCGATGAGGTGTTCCTGGCTACCAAGATCAACAAGCGTAGGCGTAAGGACGTGCTGGACGAGATACGCCAGAACCTGAAGGAGCTTAAGACCGACCATGTAGACCTGGTGCAGGTACACGCGGTCAACGTCATGGCGGACCTCGAAGCGGCCCTCGCTCCCGACGGGGCCATGTCGGCGCTGGAGGAGGCCCGGCGGGAAGGTATGACTCGCTTCATCGGCATCACGGGGCACGCCCGGCCCTCTGTGCTGGCCCACGCGCTGGACCGCTACGACTTCGATACGGTGCTTGTGGCCCTGGGCGCGGTGGACCGCCTTGTGAGCGGCCCCGAAGAGGCGTTACTGCCGATAGCCAGACGCAAGGACGTGGGCGTGATAGCCATGAAGGTGTACGGGCACGGCGAGCTAAAGAAGCGGGAGCTGGCCTTGCGCTACTCGCTGGGGCTGCCGGGCGTGAGCACCGCCATCCTGGGTATGAAGGAAGAGGCCGAGATAGAGGAGAACGTGCGCCTCGCCCAGCAGTTCAAGCCCCTCGAAGAAGATGATTTGCAGACGCTTCTCGATGAGGCGAAAAAGCTGGTGGAAAGCGACAAGCCCGCGGACGACAGCCCCATCTTCTGGATATACGACAGCAAGTCGATGGCCTGGCAGGAGAACAGCATACCGGCCACCGTGGCTTACTAAGAATTGCATTTAAACCTCGAATACAGGCCGTAGGGGCAGGCCCCTGTGCATACCTGGTGCTAATCTCCTACAAGGGCAGGCACAGGGGCCTGCCCCTACAATCCTTTTCAAACAGATTGCAAGCACAGGGTTACAGGCGGCACCAAAATAGTGAAACTAGGCACCAAGCTGCTTCTGCATCTGATAGGTGCCCCGCATCTTCTTGTAGCCTAGCTTCTGGTTCATCGCCAGTATGGGCGCGTTCTGAGAGGCGTTGCCCGTCTTGAGGTGCTTGACGCCGAGAGCCTTCGCGACACGGTGCGAGAGCAGCTTCAAGGCCAGCCCGATCTTGCGGCCTCGGTAGGCGCCATCTACTCCCAGGATCATGACGTGCATCGACTCTGTCCGGGGAAAGTAACCGACGGCGCACATCCCAATCCACCTGTCTCCATCGGCGGCGATTATTTGGCCCTCCGGTACGTACCACTCCGATTGGTATACTATCTGGCTGAACTCCTCGAAGGAGGGGAATACACGCTCCCCCGGTGTCTCCGCGTCCATGTATTTATTTAGCTCGTACAGCTTCCGTTGAGCTTCAGGGGTATTGCCCAGGTCCGACATGGAAAAGAAGCGTATGCCGGTTGCCTCCGCGGCCTCAATCACCCCGGCGAAGGCCGATTCGTCAAAGGCTGGCACATCAAGCTGCGAACCATAGGTATGCAGGTCGAGTTGGAAGCCTCTATGCTCGGCAAAGGCCAGGCTGGGGGCATCGTCGTCCAGCACGCTTGTATCGAGCTTCTCCGCCCGCCTATCCATCACGAACGCTAAGCCGTCCTCGTACAGGCGAGTACCCAGTCCTCTGTTTCTCACGTCTGAAGAAACAAACACCCAGAGGTTCAGCCGACCGGGATCCCAGGTGCCATACTCTCGCTTCACCCAGGCATAGCCCACCAACTGCCCGCTATCCTCCAGGGCAACGACCTCCCTGAGAAGGTCACCGCGAGCAAGCTCTTGCTGGCGCTCGTGCTGCCATGCTTCAAGCGTCACCGGCTCAAGAAAGTGCGTGTTCAGTAGATCGACCACAGCCTGTGCGTCGATGGTAGGGTCTAAGGGACGTAATGTGAAAGTGGAGGTCATGTTTGCTCCATGCTGAAAGAGAGATTGTCAGTAGCTCTAATTAGAAGTCATTACTAAACCATGACGCTAGATGTTGTAGGGGCAGGCCCCCGTGCCTGCCCTTGTTGGAGATTAGCACCATCGTACGCCTGCCACCGGGGG
>JALZHG010000288.1 GCA_030914045.1 Chloroflexota bacterium
GTGCAGTACCCTGGTCTTTTGCTTAGAACACTACCTTACTCACTAGTGTCCTTTGCGCTCTTTGCGCCTTTGCGGTTTCATCGTTATCCGACGTTACCTGCCCTCACCCTTGATGGCGATGCGCTTGGCACCGGACTGCACTTCGGGCAGCTTGGGCAGGGTGATGGTGAGCACGCCCTTCTGGAAGTTGGCCTCTACCCTCTCGGCGTCGACCTCTTGAGGCAGAGGGATCGTGCGCTGGAAGGTGCCGTAGGAGCGCTCTACCCTGTGGTAGCCATTGCCCTTCTCCTCGTGCTCCTGCTTCTTCTCGCCCTTGATGGTCAGGTGGTCCCTGTGCAGCGACAGCTCGATGTCCTGCTCGTCCATGCCGGGCAGTTCGGCGGTTACCCTGTACTCCCGGTCGCTCTCCGCGAGGTTGATAGCGGGGGTGAAGGTGCTCATGCCGTTAAAGCTGATGTTACCGCTACCCCACGTCGTCTGACCGCCCCAGTTGCCCAGGGCGCGATTGAAGAAGCTATCGAACATCCTATCCCACCTGCGCATCCACTCGTTCGGGTCCTCGAAGAAGGACGGCATGGTGGGTGTCCTGTAGTCAAGTTCGTTCTCGCGCTTGACGGCAAGACCGGTGTTCTCGTTGCCGTGGCCGTTGCCATTACCGTTTCCGTTACCGTTGCTGCCGTTGCGCTTGATGATGTCGGTGAAAGCCATAGCTCATACACCTCCTTATCAAGTCGTTAGTCGTTAGTTGTTAGTTGTTAGTTGTTAGTGTGGTGAGTGACTCGTAACACGTAACACGTAATATGACTCTGAATACGTGTTACGTGTTACGTGTTACTCCTGTCTATCGTCCATCGTCCATCGTCCGTCGTCTATCGTCCCCTACGCCCCTTTGATGGCGATCTTCTTGGCCTGCGCGGGGCCGGTCTTGGGGAGGGTGAGGCGCAGCACGCCGTTGCTGACCGAACCCTCGATGTGCTCCCAGTCGATCTGGTTGGAGATGGTGAACGACCGCTGGTAATCGCCTATGCCGTACTCGGCGTAGCGCAGGGTGTGGCCCTCGAACTGCCAGGGCTGCACTCGACCGTGGATGGTCAGCACGCTCTTCTCAAGCGTCACGTCCACCGTGCTTTCGTCCACGCCCGGCATATCGGCCACCAGCACTATAGCCTCGTTCGTCTCGTAGATATCGACGGCGGGGGTGTAGATGCGGCCCGACCGGGTGCGCTCCACGCCGTCCGTGGTCTGAAGTTCCTGCTTGCCGGTCTGCTCCAGTTGCTCGTTATGCTGCTGAGTCTGGAGGTTGGTGTTGGTGTTGGTATTGGTATTGGTGTTGGTGTTGAAGTTCTCTACGGTCTGAGCGGTGTTGTTCTCGGCAACCGCTTCCTGTTCCCTGCTAGCTACAGCACTTGCCATGACGAACACCTCCTTTACGAGTTCTTGATCTGAATCTTCCGGGGCCGGTCAGCGAAAGCCCTGGGAAGGGTTATGCTCAATACGCCGTTGGTGAAAGTAGCTTCGACCTGCTCGGACTCGACGCGGAAGGGGAGTTGCACCACGCGAGTGAAGCGCCCAAAGCCACGCTCACGTCGGTGGTAAGTAGCGCCTTCGCCTACCTCATCGGGGGTGCGGCTGCCCTTGATCGTGAGGGTATCGCCCACCACGGTGATGTCGAGGTCGTCGAGCACTATGCCGGGCAGTTCGGCGGTGACAATCGCGCTTTCTTCGCCGGTCCACAGGTTGACCGCCGGGAAGCCAGCGGCAGGGGAGAAGCTGCGGGAGAGCAGGCTATTCATCTCCTCCTGCAAGCGCGCCACGTCACGCCAGAGAGAAGTTTGGGGGAAGTTCCTGAGAGAATTCCTCGCCAACATTGTGTGTCACCTCCTAAAACCATGTTCTAAATCAGAAAGCTTGCACGATATTGGTCTTTGATTAGCACTCTGTGCTAACGAGTGCTAATTATTTAATAGCAACTTTTTCCGGCGTTGTCAAGGGTTTTAAGACACTTTTTTAGCACTCTCATGGCAAGAGTGCTAGCAGCCGTCTCAAAGTGCACATTGGAGAGATGAGCACCCAAGGCCCCCACCCTGTCATTTCGAACGCAGTGAGAAATCTCGTCCCTCACCCCTATATTCCCACTTTCTTACAGTGCTGTGATGCTGAAAGAAAGGTGACGTTTGGGTGCTGAAGGACGAGATTTCTCACTGCGTTCGAAATGACAAAGGGGAACTCGGTCGCCAGTATTCGACCACACTATTTTTAGGTCAACGTCTAGGGACTTTCGTGAGCAGAAGGGGGAACGATCAGGTCTATCACAAAGTGGACGAACTTCAGTGTTTGCGGCCAGGTTGCTTCGTGGTCTACGTCCGCATCTCGCCAGGCTTCGCGCCACTTGAGAGCATCGCCAATTAAGGAAGCCCATTCCGGTAGCTCCCTTTGCGCCCACAGTGCGGCCTGCTTCTTAGAAACGTGCTCGCCGTTCCTGTAGGTGTACAGCGCCCGGCACATCGTCAAGATGGCGTAGGCTTGCCAGGGCCGGGTGTTGTCGTGCTCTACCCATTCGCGCCATTCCCTTACATGGTTCGTGAGGACCTGGATGAATTCCTCCTTGGCGATTGGCTCGATGATCGTCTTGGGAGGAGGCCCGACCAGGGCAATGCCCTTTTCGCGCACGATGTACCAGTTCAGCAACCAGTCCTTGCCCGCTTCCTTTACGTGGAACGGCTCGCCGGGGCTGATGATAGCTATGTTGCTGGCGCGCCATCTATAGGTCTTCAGCGCATCCACAGACACGTACGCTATTTCGAGGCGGTCCTTCCACATCGTGTTCCGGCTGATGAAGTCCATGTGCATCCTGTCTAGCCGCTCGAACTCGTGACTATCTATGTCCGACGCGGTAACGACCAACAGGTCGATGTCGCTGGCCCCCATGTCAAAGTCGCCCGTCACCAGCGAACCGTAAAGGTACAGGCCGACGAGCCTACCATCTAATATGCGTCCAATCCCTTGCAGCAGGTCAGCTAGTAGCTCATTTACATTGGCATACTGAGTCCACTGCGCGGGCGGGGTACCGGTCATCGTGTAATCTCCAATTGCGGCTCTGTAGAAGCATGCTTCGAGTATAGGCCGCCCGTCGATTCCAGCCAGTCGGCCACGCGGTCGGCGGCGCGGGGCACATCGCTGTCGGAGATGTCTAGCTCCAGCACGGGCAGCAGCGACTCCCTGGCGAGTCTGCGCATTAGCTCCTGCTCCCTGATGAATAGGTCCAGGTCGTCGTACTGCGAGGGGTTGCCGGAGACCTTGAGGCGCTCCTCCCTGGCCTGGTGGAACGACTCGGGCGTGCGGGTGCAGAGCACCATGTGAAAGCCGAGGGGGTGCAGGCGCTCCTCCAACCAGCGGAAGTCGTAGTTCCTTCCGTAGGTCTGTAGCTGATAGGCGCGGGTTGATAGGTGGAAGCGGTCCACGATCCAGGAGTAGTAGCGTTGCAACTCGAACAGACGCAGCCATGTGGCGTAAGTCTCCATCGCCAGCCCTTCTTCCTGCGGCTCGAAGTTGATGAGGCTCCGGCCCCACGGAGAGTTGGTGAAAGCGCCCCATTCGCCGGAGATGAGGGGAGAGTGGTAGCGGTACTTGCGCGGCCCTACTATGCGGGGGTGCTCGTTGAGGGCGAAGGCGATCTCGGTCTTCAATGTCAACCGGGTGCCTTCGAGGATTATCTTGGGGGTGAGTTTACCGGACATTAGATCCCTCTACATATATCTACATATAATTGTAAGCACAAGAGGAGAGGCAGCTAGCATACCGCCTCTTGGTCGCCGCCTGTATGCTATCTTATTCTATGCCGTAGCTACTCCGACTACCTCGGCCAGATGGACTAAGA
>JALZHG010000102.1 GCA_030914045.1 Chloroflexota bacterium
CGGGCCACGACCGCGTGGGGGTGCGCCTGCGCCTGCGCCTGGTGGACGTGCCCGAACTGGCCGGGGTGCCCTGGGAGTATATCTACAACCCCGCCCTGAACCGCTTCCTGGCCCTTTCCACCGAGACGCCCCTGGTGCGCTACCTGGACATGCCCGAACGTATCCGCCCCTTGCAGGTAGCGCAGCCTTTGCGCGTGCTGGTCATGCTGCCTTCGCCGAGCGATTACCCCGAACTGGACGTGCGGCAGGAATGGCTGAACCTCAACACCACCGTAGCCGACTTGCAGCAGGCGGGCCTGGTGGAGCTAGAGTTGCTGGAAACCTCCACCCTGACCGGCTTGCAGAGGCAGTTGCGCCGCAACAACTACCACATCTTCCACTTCATCGGGCACGGCGCTTTCGACCGCAACGCCGCCGATGGGCTGCTCATCCTGGAGGACGAGGATGGCCGGGGCCGCGCGGTGAGCGGTCAAGACATGGCCCTGCTGCTGCACGACCACGCTTCATTGCGGCTGGCCGTGCTCAACGCCTGCGAAGGTGCGCTCTCGGCCCTGGACGACCCCTTCGCGGGCGTGGCCCAGAGCCTGGTACAGGGCGGCCTGCCCGCCGTGATCGCCATGCAGTTCGAGATTACCGACCGCGCGGCCATCGTCTTCGCTCACGAGTTCTACCGGGCCATGTCCGACGGCTACCCGGTGGACGCGGCGCTCACCGAGGCCCGCAAGGTGATGCTCACCGAAAGCCGGGGCAGCGGCCTGGAATGGGGCACCCCGGTGCTTTACATGCGCTCGCCCGATGGCCGCATCTTCAACCTGGAGAAGCGCCCGCAGGCAACCCCGGCTCCCGGTCCCACTCCTGATGGCACCCAAGCAGAAGCTCCCAGGAGGCGTGAGGAGCCGGTAAGCGCAGTAAGAAAGCAAGAGCCTGTTGAAGCCTTGCCCCCGATCACCAGGCCGCACGCGGAGGTGCGTAGCGCGGCTACTTTGTCTGAGAGCACGGCCGTAGCAACTAAGGCTGAAGAGCCTTCTCCCAGGCGCGGCACAGAAACGCCCGCCCGCAAGCGAAACACGCTTCTGCTTCCCGTTCTGCTTGCTATTGTGGTAGTGATTGCTGCCGCCGGCGTGCTGTTCTTCGCGATGCCCAGGGGTGGGAACACTACACCCACGTCTCCGGGGGAGGTGCCCGCTGAAGCTTCGGCGCACAATGATAGCGGTTTGCTCGCTCGCGACTCGGGTGACCTCGACAAGGCCATTGCCGAGTTCTCGGAGGCGATAAGGCTCAAGCCTGATTATGCAGCCGCCTATATCAATCGCGGCGGTGTGTACCGCTCCCAAGAGAAGTACACACAGTCCATTGCCGACTTTAACCGCGCTATAGAGCTTGTACCGGGCAACGGCGCAGCATACCTGGAGCGCGGGACCACTTACATGTACGCGAACAACAACGATAGCGCCGTTTCAGACTTCACTCGCGTCATCGAGCTTCTGCCTAACTCATCAGAAGCCTACTATTATCGCGGCCTGATTTACCTGAACCAAAATGAGTACGACAAGGCTATAGACGACTTCAGCAAGGTGCTGGCACTGGTACCTACGTGGCAGGACGCCTACGGCAGCCGCGGGAAGGCCTACGTAGGCAAGTCCAACTACGGACCGGCCATAGAAGACTACACGCGCGCTATAGAACTGGAGCCCGACCACGGGGGTTTCTTCTATTTCGACCGCGCCGAGGTCTATCGCCTCCAGGGCGACAAGGCTAAGGCCATTGCGGATTACCGCACCGTTATCGAGCAGGCGGATGACGACTGGTTGCGCACCGAGGCGACCCAGCGCTTGAAGCTATTGGAGGACAGGTGATGTAGCCCGTGCCTGACTTCCGCCAATTCCATAACAGCAAAGAGGGAGGCCGGTCGCGACCTCCCTCTCTTGTGCCCAACATCTATTACTAATCCTTGCCTCTACTTCCTGGCGGGCGTTTCGCAGCCCGGGAAGAAGGTGTTAGCTACAATCTTGGACGCCTGCCCTCTCGTTACCGGGGCATTCGGCCGGAAGTAGGGCCTGTTGCCCGGCTGGCAGGGCTCTTCGGGTACGCTGGCACAAGGATAGCCGCTCATCACGTTGAGAGCGGATAGCCTCTCGATGAACTGGTAGAAAGGTGAGCTTGGCGGCACGTCCTCGTACGTCTGCCCCGTCATCTCAGTCGTTATACCTGCCGCATTAGCCACGATCTTGGATAGCTGCCCTCGTGTGGCGTTGGCACCGGGGCGGAAGTACGGCCTGTTACCCGGCTGGCAAGGCTCGTTCGCCACCAGCCCGCAAGGGTACCCGCTCATGTGGCCTTCGTTGGTGAGCCTCTGTATGTAGTCGTAGAAGGGGGAGCCTTCCGGTACGTCCTCGAAGATGCGCGTGCCAGGAGGGTCGTTTAGCCCCGCGCTCTGAGACACAATCTTGGCAATCTGGCCCCTGGAGATCTGCGCGCTCGGTCTGAAGTAGGGGTCGCCGCTAGTGCCGCACGGCTCATCAGCTGCTTGCCCGCACGGGTAGCCGCTGACTATGCCGCGACATGCCAGGCACCTGACCACCGAGTAGAAGGTGTAGTCCGCCGGTACGTCCTGGAACTGGATGGGGCAGGCCGTGGGCGCTGTGGTAGGGGTGGTCCCTGGGACCGGGGTGCGCGTTGCGGTAGGGGGCGCTATGGTGCGGGTGGGCGTAGGGAAGGTAGAGCCTTCAGGCAGGTAATTTGCACCACCAACAAATTGCGCTGCGTTAGCCGCCCCCTGCGACCAGAGGGTGAAGAGCAGGGTAGCAAAGACGAAGGTTATGCCCACGGCGGCGCATAAGTTGCGCAGGAGTTGCAGCCTGCTCGTCGGCCTGGGGTATTGCGCCTGCTCGGAGTGATCTGATGCCAGCATACAAGACTCCCTCAAATAAGGTATGAAGTGTTATAAGGCTGGACCTGGACAAGAAGGGGGAAGGACTATCCAGCATGCAACTGGGAGGACCGCCAGTTTGCATCTCAGTATACCACCGTGTGTCAATAACCGGGCGGCCTTCCCACGTGCTGTATCATGCCTGGTATAGGGACTAATGCAACCCACGCGCTACCCGTACAGACCTGGCCCGCTATGCCGCAAGCATTGCAACAAGGCGCTTGAATGACCACCAGGGAGCAGTCACAACCCACGTTAGGCCCCCGGGAAGGCCGGACATCGCCCGCGAAGTGGCCTTGGAGGCTTTTCTTCGTCTCCATTGTCCTGTTTGTGCTCACCTCGCGAGGGCACACAGGCTCGGTTGACGAGGAGTCGTTGATCTACGCCTCGGCCAAATTGGTACAGGATGCCACCAAGCTGCTCAACGTCAGCTTGCCTATTCCCATACCCGCCCGCGTAGGCACCCAGGTCTTTACCACCTACGAGCCGGGGCAGCCCCTGGTGGCTATACCCTTCTACCTCGCCGGTAGCCTCCTTGCCGCCTTCTTCCCCCTAGAGTCTCACACCTATGTCACGCGCCTGGTGGTCACGTTATTCGGCGCGCTCGTAACGGCGGCCACGGTGGCGCGGCTCTACCAATTGGGGCGTACGCTCGGCCAAAGCGAAAGAGGGGCCACATTCATGGCGGCTACCTTCACAGTGGGGACGTTCGCCTGGCCCTACGCTCGCACCTTCTTCCGAGAGCCATTGGTCGGGCTGGCCCTGGTGTCGGCGGCCTACGCGCTTGTCCGCTGGCGCGGCCGTCCTTCCGGGCGGCTGGCCCTGGCAGGCTGGGGCTGGGTGCTCCTCGCCGTCACGACCAAGCTGGCTGCCCTGGTGGTGCTGCCCGTTTTTGCTGCGTACTTTGCAGGCAGTTATTGGGTGCGCCGGAGGTCGCGTGCCAAAGACCCCGAGTCGAAGGTGCGTGGTGCAACTGGAACGCAAACACGGATAGGTGGTTGGGCGGTCGCGCTGGTCTTGGCTGTGACGATTCTGGCTGCCGGGGGCCTGGTACTCCAATCCCGCTGGGCGGACATTGGACCTTACCTGGAACGGGGCGGTCTACTCAGCGGCGATCTTTCCTACGTGCCGCTCGCCTTCTACGGTCTAACCTTGAGTCCGGGGAAGGGGCTGCTTATCTTCGCTCCCCCTGTGCTCGCGGGGCTGGCGGGATTTTACCTGCTCTTCCGGCAGCGACGAGCCGAAGCCCTCTTGTTTGCCGCCCTGGCCGCGAGCTTCCTGGTAATTTACAGCTTCAACACAAGCTGGCACGGCGGGGCTACCTGGGGGCCGCGCTATCTGCTGCCGGTGCTCCCGTTCCTGGTAATACCTGTCGGCACGCTGGCGCAGGCCCTCTGGTCCGCCCGGCACAGCACGAAAGGGCAAGTGGGCCTGGCGCTCGTGGGCAGCCTCGTAGCGGCCGGGGCGCTGGTGCAGGTGGCCGCGATAAGCGTGGACCCCATCAACTACTACATGAGGGCCTTCGAGCGGCGGCCGCTGACTATGGAAGGTGGACCGGCTTACTTGCAGGAGATACATTTCGACCCTGCCTTCTCGCCCGTCACCGGGCACCTCGCCCTCGCCGGAGAGTACGCGGGCAACCTGCTCGGCGGCCGCAACCACTTCCGGCAGGTGCCGTTCGGCAGGGACGACTACCTGCAATACTTCCGGGAGGCAAGGTCGCTCGATTTCACACTCGTGCACCTGTACGAGTGGTCCAGGGCACCCAGGTAAGGACCTCGCCGCTACCACCCACTACTCGGCCTGCAACCAGGCGAGTGCCTTCCTGCTGAGGCGCTCGACAACGAAAGAAGCGACATTTTCCTCTGCCATCCTGCCACCAACGTCCTGGTGGGGCACGGCACCACCACCACCGCGCCGCTATTCCCCTTTGGTCCGAAGAGAAAACAGTACAACCCTATTGACATTTCTTGGTGCGGGTGATAAGCTACTGAAAAGAGGTTCCTTAGAGGACCGGTACGTTACAGCACTACGACGTAATACCGCCCCAATCTAATTCACCCAAGGCTGAGTGGAGCTATGTGAGGCTCCTATATTGCGTTGGGTCAGGAGTTGCTCCACCATGTCCGACCAGACCAGGACTTCTGACAACGACCCGCTGCACTCTATGAGTCTGGCGACCCTTATTTGCGTGGAAGCCGCCCGGCTTTACAAACAGGTAGAGCCTGCCACGGACGCGGAGGACACCGCGACCACGCGGGGCAGCGCCGGCTCGCTGGTGGACGCGCTGGAACAGGCTATGGTCGATCTTGGCTACTCGCGGACCGAGCTACAGAAGATCTGGATGGTGTTCCTGGCGGGGCACAGGGCGGCGGCGCGAGCGGCTGACAGGCTGCCGCTGTCGGAGGAGAAATTCACCGCAGCCCTCTCCGCACGCAAGCGCGTTTGCCCCTTGCAGGACGAGGACGGCTGCGTAATTGGCTCGCTGGTGGAGCAGCAATTCCAAGGGTGAGATTTGGGAGTTAGGATTTCGGATTTCGGATTTATTAGGTACCTATCAAATCCGAAATCCGAAATCCTAATTCAACATCGGGGCCTGCCGTGTGGTGGGCCCTCTTTGTTTGTGTAATCCGGGGCTGTACGCGCAACGTAGCCTTTTTGTCAGTCGGTGAGTTGGGCGATGGCGAGCAACAATTGGTCTATGTCGAAGGGCTTGCGCACCAGGGCGGCATGAGGGTAATCGTTGAGGTTGAGGTGCTCTGCCAGGGCGGTCATGAGCACCACCGGCACCTCTTTGTGCAGAGGGTGGTCGGCAAGGCGGCGGCACAGGGAAAGGCCGTCAAGCTCCGGCATCAGGATGTCGCAGAGGACCAGGTCGGGGTGCACGGCGTCCATCGCGGAGAGGGCCTGCTTCCCGTCGGCGGCGCACACGACCCAGTAGCCGGAGTCCCTCAGGAAACCGCTCAACAGACCGGCCAGTTCTTCCTCATCCTCCACGATAAGGACCGTCTTCATATGAAGTGCACGCCTACCAGCAGAATAAGAGTCCGACTCAGCAATTGGCGTGCCTAAGAGGGCACTTCCACAACATATTTGGCGCACAGTTGCTCCCCAGTCGGATACGAGGACTCTCTCCCCCTCTGTCCTCCTGAACGCAGTGAAGGATCTAAAGAAGGTCGTAGAGGGAGGCTATTGAACTGTGGGGACCAAGTTCCCCTTTGTCATTCTGAGCGTAGCGAAGAATCTCGTCCTGCGGCACCCAAGTTGCCCCTTTCTCAGGGCCGCACTCTGCCACAAGAAAAGTGAACCATTGGGGTAGAGGACGAGATTCATCGCCGCGCCCAGAATGACAAGGAAGGGGCTTGGTTCACCACGACCAACTCTGGTACAGTGATGGAGCGTAGGCACAGCAATTGCGTCCTTATACGACACAATATTGGTAGCCACCTTTTGGTTAGATAAACATCAGCGAATAAAAGACAATGTAGTAAGCATGACGTTTTCAGTAGTGGAAGGTCGCAGGTTATAGATGGATGTAGCTAAAACTAACGGCAGCGGTGCTCACAGCAGCCTTGAGGGACTTCATACTGAGCCAACAGAGGCGCACGAGCAGATCGTCATCACAAAGGGCCTTACAAGGCGCTACGGGGCCTTTACGGCGGTGGACGGCATCGACCTGGAGGTCCGGTCCGGGGAGGTATTCGGCCTGCTTGGGCCGAACGGCGCGGGTAAGACCACCACGATAAAGATGCTGGTGACCCTGCTCCCGCCGAGCGCCGGACATGCCTGGGTAGGGGGCTTCGACGTTGAGAGGCAGTCCGATAACGTGCGCAGGCTCCTGGGATATGTACCGCAGGCCCTCTCCGCTGATGGCAACCTCACCGGCAGGCAGAACCTGGAGGTCTTCGCCAAGCTATACGACGTGCCCCGCGCCGAGCGCCGGGACCGTATAGACGACGCGCTGCACTTCATGGGGCTGAGCGAGTCTGCCAACAAGATGGTCAGCACCTACTCTGGTGGTATGATACGCCGCCTGGAGATCGCCCAGACGCTTATACACCGCCCCAGGCTGCTCTTCCTCGACGAGCCGACCATCGGCCTAGACCCGGTAGCCCGCCGCGCCGTGTGGGAGCACCTGACCACCCTGCGGGAGCAGTACGGCACTACCCTATTCGTCACAACACACTACATGGAAGAAGCCGAGGAGCTGTGCACCCGCATTGCTATCATGAACCGGGGCAAGATAGTGGCCCTGGGCGTGCCCGGTGCCCTCATAGACGCCGTGGGCGCGCACGACGCCACCCTGGAAGACGCCTTTGCCCACTTCACAGGCGACAGCATAGAGTCGGGCGGCACCTACCGCGACGTGCGGCAAGCGAGAAGGACAGCGGGAAGACTCAGGTAGACGATGGACGATGGAGACGCAAAGACGCCAAGACGCAAAGAACGCGCAAAGTTTAGGATTGTTAGATACTATCCGCCAACTCAAAACTCATAACTCAAACCTCATAACTTCTCCATAGTCCATCGTCCGTCGTCCATCGTCCAACAGAAGGAGCCTTATTGAAAGCCGAATCAACACAGACCTATAACCCCTCGGTGGGGTGGCTGGAGGGGGCCGCCAGCTATATCAGGAAGGCGATAGCCATATCCGAGATGGAGGTGCAGAAGCTCCTGCACGACCAGTGGGATATCTTCACGCGCTCGATACAGCCTGTGCTGTGGCTCCTGCTCTTCGGCGGGGTGTTCGGGAGGCTGCGTATACTGCCCCCTGAGTACGGCAGCTACCTCGACTTCGTAGCGCCCGGCATACTCGCCCAGTCGGTGATGACCATCGCCATCTTCCAGGGCATCATGCTCATCTGGGAGCGCGACCAGGGCACGTTGCAGAAGTACCTCGTCAGCCCCATGCCCCGCTCGACGCTGGTGCTCGGCAAGGGGCTAGGTGCGGGCGTGCGCGGCATCATACAGGCGCTGACGATATCGATACTGGCCGCCATCATGGGCGTGCATCTGACGTTGAACCCGCTAAGGTGGCTTGGGGTGGTGCTATTCCTGTTGCTGGGTGCGCTCTTCTTCTCCAGCCTGTCGTTGCTGATAGCGGCGCTCGTGCGTAACAGGGAGCGCGTGCAGGGCCTCGGCCAACTGATCCTGATGCCGCTCTTCTTCGCCTCCAACGCCCTCTACCCTGTGGACATCATGCCCTCCTACGTGGCGGCGCTGGCGAGCTTCAACCCCCTCAGTTACATGGTGGACGGCCTGCGGGGCCTCATGATAGAAGGCGCGACCTGGCACTTCAGCCTGGGCGTTGACCTCGCGGTGCTGGCGCTCGCCAACGTACTGATTGTCACCCTGGCCGCACGCACCTATCCGAGGGTGGTGCAATAAGCTGTAGCGTCTGACCCCAGACGAGTGGTGCGCAGCTCAATAATCACCCTGGTCGAAGGCCGAGGCTGTATCGCAGTAGGTACTGCACCAATCGCGGCGACCACATACCCTACTGTCATCCTGAGAGGGTGTCTAATAAAGGGGTAGAGAGTGGAAGGGAGGAGCGAGGAGAAGGGTTATTATAGGTGAGCGGACCTCTAGAGCAGGCTCTACGGACACATCGTGTGCTCTCCCCTGTGCTCCTTCCAACCTGTATAACCTTGTTTTTGTGCCTAAATCTACCCTCTACCTTTATTAGACACCCTCTCAGGATGACAAGAGGAACAGGGTTTCGCGCTTCGAGATTCGCACAGCCGTGACCTCTCACACTGCGTAACTTTCAGCGTCCCTGAAGGTCCGTGTCCCCTGCCGGACCAGGTGGACGTGGCTCTCCACTCACTGCGCTCAGGTTAAGCACATCCATCCGCCGCTATTCCACATATGCGAACAACTTGGGGAACTAAGTGACATAAGTGTATAAGTGCGGGTATTCCGTGGATAAGGGGCTGAACATGTGTATAAAGGATGTGCTTTGGATGCGGATGCGGATGCGAACAGCCCCGGCGCATCCAAAACGGATGTGCACGCGCGAGTGTACCGGTTGGTGCTTAAAGCGGCTGAGTTGCACATCCCAACTCGGATGGATGTTCAGAAGAGCCGCCGACCGTGCATTAAAGAGGCGACTTATCGACAGGACATCCGGCGCTGGATGCAGCCGATTCAAGCGTGAATCTTAGAGTTTTCCACGGATGCACACTGCCTACTGCAACGGCTGCTGAGTTAAATATCTTTAAGAAAGTTTAAAAGTGGCATCCTCCCGTGGAAAACTGTGGAAACCCGACAAGGCCGGTCCGGCTGGGATGCCCCATATTTTTGCCCTTGCATCCCAGCTATTTCTTAAGGTCACCAAGTTAAAACCCCTATAAAGCCGGATGCAGCTAAAATTCCTAAATTACGCATCCAAATATCCAAGTTTCATAAACGAGAAGCTGTCCAGGAGGTGCGCGGGCGGCGGACCGGGAGGTCGGACGTGCAAAAGAAGCTCCGGCGAAGCAGTGCCAATCCGAAGCGGGTCGGAGCTGCTCCAGGCACGGTTTGGGGGCATCCCACAGGACCTGTGGATAAGCAGGCTCAAATTGTGCAAACCTATGGATGTCATGCCTGAGGTGCTATAATTGCCCCACTGTATAAGTTGGAGGGCTATCCCCTCCAGGACTAAAGGACACCGAGTGCTGGTTGCGGCCGGGGCCACGCCCCTTCCCATACGCAGTACTCACTACTCATCGAGAAGGGGCACCAATGAAGGTATCGTGTTTGCAGGAGAACCTGCACAAAGGCCTCCAGACCGTGGGCAAGGCCGTGGCTAACAAGACCACCCTGCCCGTGCTCAACAACATCTTGTTGCAGACCGACGGCGGCAGGCTGAAGCTCACCGCCACCAACCTGGAAGTGGGCATCACCCACTGGATCGGCTGCCAGGTAGAAGACGAAGGGGCGATCACGGTGCCGGCCAGGCTGCTGATCGACTTCGTTTCTTCCCTGCCGAACGACCGCATCTCCATGACGCTGGACGAGAAGACCCGCACCCTCAACCTCAAGTGCGCCCGCTACGAGGCCAACATCAAGGGCATCTCGGCGGAGGAGTTCCCCATCATCCCCGAGGTGACCGAGACGCCTATCGCCAGGATACCCGCTCCCCTGCTGAAGGAGATGGTCGGGCAGGTGGCGTTCGCGGCCTCCGGGGATGACAGCCGCCCGCAGCTTTCGGGCGTGTTCGTGCAGATCGAGGGGCGTGAGATGATCATGGCGGCGGCTGACGGCTTCAGGCTGGCCCGCAAGGTCACGCAGATCGGCACGCCTGTGGAGCATGCGATCAAGCTGATCATCCCGGCTCGCTCGATGGTGGAGCTTGCCAGGGCGCTGCCGGACGACGAGGGCGAGGAAGCGGAGCCGGTGAGCATTGTGGTCACCCCTAACCGCAATCAGGTGCTGTTCCGGCACGACAACCTGGAAGTGACCTCCCGCCTGGTGGACGGCAACTACGTCGACATCAACCGCGTCATCCCTGCCGACTGGGGCACGCGCACAGTTATGTCTACCACAGACCTGGTGAAGGCGGTGCGCATCGCCTCCATGTTCGCCAAGGACTCGGCCAACATCGTGCGCTTACAGGTAGAGCCGGGGAACGACCTCACTCCGGGCGTGGTCACTATCTCGGCCAACGCCGCCGAGGTAGGCGACAACGTCAGCCAGCTAGACTGCACGGTGGACGGCGAAGGCGGGCAGATCGCCCTTAACGGCAAGTACCTGCTCGACGTGCTGAACGTGCTCAACACGGGCCAGGTAGCCCTCGAAACGAAGACCTACCAATCGCCCGCGGTGGTTAAGCCGGTGGGCGAGGACGGTTACCTGCACGTCGTGATGCCGATGTACCTGCCTAATAGATAAGGAGCGGTCTCCTAACGTACAGAAGGGGATGTTTCACGTGAAACATCCCCTTTACTATATTAACCCACAACCCAGTTATGTTTCACGTGAAACGTTTGCTCACATAAGCCGGTATGCTTCATCTGACAAATCTAGCAAGTAGTACAGGAGCTTAGACTGCCTGTGAATAAACTCATCAAAAGAGCGGCCAAATAATCTCTCCCAAACTGCTTGCTGGCTGCCATCTTGCACGTCACGAACCGAGATGAAGATCATGAACAGGTGTTTCAGCGCGCAGAACGCCGCAAATGCGAACCGCACCTCATCAGCGTCACCCCTCCACCCCGCTTCTCTAAGCCCCTCCAAGTAGCCCCCGAAAATCGCCTCATCCAAGATGCTTGCTTCGGTGTCGCCTAACTCAGACAGGCAGAAGCTCTCTCCGAACAGGTCACCGGCATCGGTACTGATTGCTCCAAAGCCCGGATAAGCCCAATCTATCAGCGTCAGTCTCGCACTTCCCTTAGCATCCGCCCCCGCAAACATGTTCCTACGCCAGGCATCCAGGTGGCAGAACGTCTGCGGCATCCTGTCGAGCGCCCCAAGCAACACCTCACGTCCAGCCCACAGCTTAAGGAGACGTTCCACGACAGGTACGGGGAAGGCAGAGCGCATGAGAGGCTGGTTCCACGTACCTGCAACCGCTATTACGTCGCGGACCCAGGCGTTATGCTCAAGAACACCCCTCGGTGAGCCGGTTCTCACCAGCCACGAGTACGAAGGCACGGGGTGACCTGCCAGATAAGCACCGTTGAAACGTCCCAGGCACAGGGCCGCGTGCGCATACTCCTCCAGGCCCCATTTTCTTGTACCGGAGTCCTTTACTTCCTCCAGCCACAGCCACACTGCGCCGTCTTCTTGCTCGATAGCCCCGTAGAAGCGAGGAGCAGCTATCCCACCAGGCAGATCGTCCAGCAAACCTGACGTGTAAGCCAGCACTTCCCGCTTCCAGTAAAGTGGATGGGCTTCATCGGCAAAAGGGCTATTGGCTTCGGGCGCGCCCAGGCTCACGATCTTCAACATCGCCGACCAGGGAAGTTCCACTCCACCTTCCAGCGCGCCCCCCGCCACCCTGTATACGCCTCCGGTAGCTTGCCCCATGTCCGCCCCGACTGTCTCCATTCGCCAATCCGTGAGTTTTGCCGTGTTGCTGCCGAGTGCATGACTCGCTACTTCAGCGACCGCTGCCCATTCTACAGCCGGAAATTGTGCCTGTAACTCCCCAGCCTCGATCATCATAGTGAAACCACCTCCACGCAGCAGCTATCCTTGCCGCGCCGCCGTAGCATAACAGAAAAGACGTTGCCCAAAATCGGACGATAGGTGGTTTTGGATTCCGGGAATCGGCGGTATAATGGATGTGGAGCCAATAATCCGACCTCACCATACATCTCTCCTTCTTAGCCACCTTAGCCGCAGGTCCACACTCTGGAGACGCCGCCAACCGTATGCCGCGACGCCTTGTAGGGCCGCTTACCTTCGGCTATAATGCTAACGCGCTGCCGCGCGATACTCACTCACCGAGGAGGATGTAAGACATGCTACGCTGGCTTCTACGCCTGCTGCTGGTAGGACTAATTCTAGCCGCTATAGGTTTCGTCGTCACCCGACTGATGGGCCAGGACGAAGATTTCGATGATTTTGACGACCTTGACGAAGGTTTTGAGTTCGAGGAAACACCCGTAGAGATAGACGTGCCTGCAGAAGATGGTACGGGCGCGGGTACCACCGGTGGTGCCGCTCGTGGTGCCGCTACCGCCGACCTGAGCGCCGGGGGTGACTCTGCCGAGGGCGACTCTACCGGGGGCGATGGGGGCGCAGACGGGGGTGATGGGGAAGCGACCGGTACCAAGTTGACCAACATCACCGGTATTGGCCCCGCATACGAGGCTCGCCTACAGGCAATCGGCATCGAGAGTGTGGACGACCTGTTGAACGCCGACGCCGCCAACCTGGCCGAGCAGTTGGGCGTGATTGGTGGGCAGTCCGCAGTCGAGGACTGGCTGGCGCAGGCCCGGCAGTTAGCCGCTGACGGCAGCCAGGGTGCCGACGGCGGCGCATAACGCCCAGACCAAGTCGAACTTCAACTCTATTGAACTAGCCAACCGGATGTCAGTGCCCACACAGGACACCGTAGACGCAGCACGCCCACGCCACTTCCGCACGCGTATGATGGGCGTGCTGATTGTCTTAGTAGGTTTTATCCACCCAATCATCGGACACTGGATAGCCGACCGCCTGGGTGATATCGTCATGCGCGTCGCCCATAAATCGCGCCGGGCGGTAATCAACAACATGCACCATGTGCTCGGCCCCGTGCCGCGCGACGTGCTCAAGCGCAACGTCAGGGGCGTGTTCCGCAACCTCGTGCGCGCCTACTTCGACCTGTGCCGCGCCCCAAGCCTGAGCAACGAGCAAATCGACCGCATGGTAGACTTTGACGAGAAGGGTTGGGCGCGCGTGGTCGAGTTGCACGAGCAGGGCAAGGGCATCATCCTGGTGTCCGGGCACTATGGCGCGTTTGACGAAATCACCCAGGTAATTTCCCGCCGGGGCCTGCCACTCACCGTGCTCATAGCCCAGTTCAAACCCGCATGGGTCTCCGACTTCATCACGCAGCTGCGCGCGGCCCGCGGCCTCCGGATGGTACTTGTCAGCGAGGAGGAGGGACACAGCCTTAACCTGGCCGCACTAAAGGAGAGCATCCACCTCCTGCGGCGAGGGGAGTTGCTGGGTGTGATAGCCGACCGCAACCTGGAAGAGCGTGGGGTGGCTATCCCCTTCTTCGGTGAGGAGGCCGTGATGGCCGCGGGCGTGGCAAAGATGGCCCTGCGCACCAGGTCTACCATCGTGACCAGCTTCTGCACGCGCCTGCCCCGCAAGCGCTACAGTGTGGTGTTTGACGAGCCTATAGAGCCGGTTGGGTCCGCCTCCAACGAAGAAGACATACGCAACCTGTTAGTCAAGATATTCGCGCGTTTCGAGCACTACATCAGCCGCAACCCCGACCAGTGGCTTCTACTCCAGCCGGTGTGGCCCGACGGGCAAGCCATCATCAAGGAGATGAAAGGCAAGAAGTGAGCTATGCTCCTTCTTAGCACGCAAGCAGGCTTATGGGCAATCTGATCACCGCCGCACGCGTATTGCTCCTGTTCGTCACGGTGGGCTTCATCTATCTAAGCCTGCCCCACGACGGCGCGCCCGGAGAACCCGCCTGGGCTTTAGTAGCGGTGGTGCTCACTCTCATAGTCATTATCGGGGACGCTCTTGACGGCGTGGTTGCCAGGGCGCGGGGAGAAGCCAACGACGCGGGCGCTGTAGTAGACATCGCGGGGGACCGGATAGTAGAGAACGTCTACTGGGTGGTGTTCGCCCATATAGGCTTACTATCGGTATGGTTCCCGCTCATCATGCTGCTGCGTTCATTCACAGTGGACGCGCTACGGTCACTGGCCCTCTCCAAAGGCAAGACCGCGTTCGGCGAGAAGACGATGATGCAGTCAAGCCTGGGTGTGTGGCTCGCGGCCTCCCGGCTGCACAGGGCGCTGTACGGTGGAGCCAAGGTGGTCACCTTCGTGTGGCTGCTGATCCAGCTTTCCATCCAGGTAGCTCCAACAGATACTGATTATGCCCGCACGTTAGGTCCTTACCTCGGCGCGGTGCAGGTTGCGGGCATAGTGCTTGCCGTCTTCACGCTGCTGTACTCCCTGCTGAGGGGCGCGGTGGTCGTCTGGGACAGCCGTGACTACTTCCGAGTTTGAGGTTAGAATTTACAAAGTTGACTAAGTGGCAGAAAGGCGAATGATGAGTCAGGGCAACAATACTGACATCGTAGAGAATCTGGGCAAAAGCGCCGCGACACCCCCGTTAGTCGCCGCCGTGTTCGATGTGGACCGCACGCTGGTGCCGGTTACCACCACCGAGCGTATCTTCATCCGCTATTTAGCGCGGCGTGGCGTGCTCCACTGGAACGCACTGTGGAGCACCACCAAGCTCGTCCTGAAGAGCCTGCCCCAGCGTGTCTCTCCCTTTGAAGCTATTCGCCGCGAGCGAGCCTACCTGGCCGGGCAGCCATACGACAAGATGCGCCGGATGGCCCAGGACTGCTTCGAGACCGGCATCAAGCAGCGTATCTCGCGGGCGGGGGTGGAGGCTATCAAGGAGCACAAGGCGAAAGGCGAGATGGTGGTGCTCCTTAGCGGCTCGCTCGATTTCCTGCTGGAACCGTTCAAGGACTACGTTGGCGCAGACCACCTTATAGCGGCCAAGATGGAGGTGGTCAACGGCAGGCTCACCGGCCGAATTGTGGGTGACTGGCCGTTTGGCAGCTATAAAGCGGTGCTCATCCGCCACTTCGCTGAAGAGCATGGTCTCGATTTCACCCGCTCCTACGCCTACGCAGACCACCACACCGACCACGAGGTCCTGCGCCTGTTCGGCAACCCGGTAGTAATCAACGCCCGTACCAAGATGCAGGAGATCGCCCGCCGCGAGGGCTGGACGATGAAAGACTTTAGCTGAAGGTTCTGAAACGTGAAACGTGAAACGTGATGCGGTTTGTGCTATTTGGTACGTGAATAGGAGCCGCTGGTACTGAGGGACCCAAACCCCACCCTGTCATCCTGAGCGCAGCGAAGGATCTCAAGAAGGTGAGTAGGGATGCTGCTGAACGATGGGCCAGCCCGTCAGGGATAACGAAGGTTCAACATAGGGGCACATGGAACACTTGAGATCCTTTGCTGCGCTCAGGATGACAGGGGGAATAGGGTTCCGCCGTACGAATAGGGCGGCCCTTACGTACCAACTACCACCCGCCGCATCACGTTTCACGTTTCACGTTTCACGTTTCACGTTTCACGTTTCACGTTTCACGTTTCACGTTTCACGTTTCACGTTTCACGTTTCACGTTTCACGTTTCACGTTTCAGACACCCCGTTTCAGAACCAGGAGAACAATCCTTGAACACGCCTCATCTACCCCACTTCGACACTCCTCTGCTCATCGCCCACCGAGGCGGCTCGCTTGAGGCGCCCGAGAACACTATGTCGGCGTTCCGGCACGCTATCAACGTTGGCATGCGCATGTTGGAGCTTGACGTGCAGATGACCAGCGACGGCGAGTTGGTCGTCATCCACGACGAGACGGTGGACCGCACCACGAACGGCACCGGCCCTGTGGGTAGCTTCACGCTGGAGGAGCTACAGCGTCTGGACGCAGGCTTGAAGTTCGATGCGCGTTATACGGGTGAGAAGATACCGACGCTGAGGGAGGTATTCGACCTGTGCGTGCCGGAGGGCGTGGGTGTGGTGGTCGAGATCAAGCACCCTGAGATGTACCCAGGCCTGGAGGAGAAGGTGGTTGCCCTCATCGGTGAGATGTGGCTGAGAGGGGCCGAGAACATCTGGTGCATCTCGTTCGACCACGAGTCGATCCGCCGCCTGCGCAAGCTGGACCCCGTTCTACCCCTCGGCTACCTCTTCGAGCCACATACCGCCCAGTTCGTGCATCCCGATGACACGGTGCAGGCCTTCTGCCCCTACTACCGCACGCCGTTGCAGTTCCCTGAGCAAGTAACACAGGCCCACGAGATGGGCAAGCTGGTCCTGGTCTATTCGGTAGACGATCCGCTGGAAGTACGAGCGCTGGCGGATGTTGGCGTGGATGGGATGGTGACTGATAGACCTGCTGCTCTGCTACAAATCCTGGGTACACGATAGCATTGCTACAAATAATCGCAAGAATGTTGCTACTATTTTTAGTCTAGCGCAAGGCAGACGCAGACATTGGACAGAGTTTGAGCATCTTCTGACCTGTGAAATGAGCACCTCGCTGATGCAGAATAGCGGTCGTGAGCATATACCTCATTCTGAAAGCAAGGAGCTAACCACCATGTCTGCGGAAGCAAACAAGGCTATCATCAGGCGCTACTTTGAGGAAGGTTGGAACACCGGGAACCCGGACGTAACCTCCGAGGTCTTCTCCGAAGATTACGTCAACCATAATCCTGGCATACCGGGCATGCCTCCTGGCCGCCAGGGCATAAGAGTGCTCGTTGGAGCTTTTCGCTCGGTGTTCCCAGACCTAACCTATACCATTGAAGACCAGGTAGCGGAAGGCGACCAAGTTGTGACGCGTTGGACAATGCGGGGCACCCAGCAAGGTGAGTTCCAGGGACTGCCCGCCTCAGGAAAGCAAGTGTCTGTCTCCGGCATCCAGATCGACCGCCTACAGGATGGCAAAATAGTCGAGCACTGGCGGGAAACCGATATCCTGGGGATGCTAAAGCAATTGGGCGCTATCCCCGCTCCAGGGCAGTAAGGAGATTCTCATCCAATAGACGAGGCGACGTGGCCGCGTCGCTTCGTCTAAGCTAGACCGTTTTGCCCCACAGGTCGTACTCGGTGCTCTCGGTGATCTTCACCTTAACGACCGCGCCAGTCTCAAGCGTGCCGCCCTTCGGGGGACTGACGAACACCATGCCGTCCACTTCCGGGGCCTGGCGGTAGGTGCGTCCCACGTAGAGGGGCAGCACGCGACCCTTGCCGTCCTCCAGCGTGCCCGCGCCGTCCACCAGCACGTCCATCGTCTGCCCGATTAGGCGGCGGTTCTTCTGGGCGCTTATCTTCTGCTGGCGCAGCATCGCCTCGCGGTAACGCTTCATCTTCAGCTTTTCCGGCACCTGGTTAGGCATCTCGGCGGCCGGGGTGCCCTTCTCCGGCGAGTAGGTGAACATGCCCACGTTGTCGAATTTGACCTCATCCAGGAAGTCGAGCAGCGTCTTGAACTCCTCGTCCGTCTCACCAGGGAAGCCGACGATGAAGGTGGTCCTCAATGCTATATCGGGCATCGCCTCGCGCAACGACCCGATAAGCCGGCGGGTGCGCTCCATGTCGTTGGGCCGCTTCATCCTCTTGAGCATGTCCGGGTGGGCGTGCTGTAGCGGCATGTCTATGTACCTGGCGACGTTGGGGTACATAGACATCGCTTCTATAGTCGATGGGCTGACCTGCGTCGGATAGGCGTACATGAGGCGCACCCACATGATGCCGGGGGCCTGCTCCGCGATAGCCCCGAACAGCCGCGCAAGCCCATCCCTGTAGCCCAGGTCGATGCCGTAGTAGGTGCTGTCCTGCGCGATGAGCACGACTTCCTTCACGCCCTGCTCGGCAAGCTCGGCCACCTCGCCCGCGATCTCCTCCACCGGCCTGGATACGTGCTTGCCCCTGATCGCCGGGATGATGCAGAAGGCGCACTTGTGGTCGCACCCCTCCGAGATCTTGACGTAGGCGCTCGGACCCTTGGCCTTGCGGCGGAACCGCTTCAACTGCGAAGTCATCTGCACCGGCGCGATGGGTGCCCACGCGATGCTTGCCGGGGCGATTTCCAACGGCAGGGGCGCACCAGCAGGAGCTACCGGAGCTTGCACCACCGTCGCCTGAGCCCCCTGCTCGCGTAGCTTCTCCACGAACGGCACGATTTCGGGCCACGAGCGGGTGGAGATGGTGCCGTCCACTCCCGGCGCCCATATGGGCACGTCGGCGGCGTATCGCTCGCTCATGCAGCCAGCGGAGATGAGCACCTGCCCTTCCCGCTTCTTCTCGGCCAGCGCCTTTAGCTCGCCCACCGACTCGTCCACGGCGGCCTGCAAGAAGGCACAGGTGTTCACAATCAGCAGGTCAGAGTCTTCGGCGCTGGCGCTCTGCTCGTAACCCGCCTCGACCAGCAGCGACCCCATCCCCTCGCTATCTACGTTGTTCTTCTCGCAACCCAGCGTTACTATGTTGAATTTCGGCATAACTTCTTTCTGTGAATGCGTTACTGAATGAACCGCAAAGGCGCAAAGAGCGCAAAGTACACTAATCTTTCAATGATACCATATTAGGTATCCAGCCGCCCTGTCCGGCTCCCCACCAC
>JALZHG010000289.1:0-2500 GCA_030914045.1 Chloroflexota bacterium
GTGGGAGGCAGCGGCCGAGGGTGGGCCTGGCGACTGGGACGAAGTCGTAACAAGGTAGCCGTACCGGAAGGTGCGGCTGGATCACCTCCTTTCTAGGGAGTTCCCTCCCACCAAGCACCCGTGGCACGTTTGTCACGCATCACTCGTCAGTGGGCCAGGCTCACTGAAATTTGGTACCTGACCAAGTGCATAGCAACGAGTACTCATATCTTCATGAACAGATTGATCTGTTCATGGGGTCTAGCGTTTTATAGTCGAGAACCATCTTCTGGCAGCCGAGATGCCAGAGACCAGGCAAGACAGAAGGCGCGGTCGGGGAATGCCTCGGCAGGTCGAGCCGATGAAGGACGCCGGTCAGCAGCGATAGGGTCGGGGAGGGGCTGCCACCCACAGATCCGACCATTTCCGAATGGGGCAACCCGCCTAGCGTGATGGCTGGGCACCGCCAAGCTGGCGGAGGGAACCGCGGAAACTGAAACATCTCAGTACCGCGAGGAGATACAACACCGCCCGGAGTAGTGGCGAGCGAAACGGGCTGCTGCCTAAACCAGCGCCGTGCCAAGCATGGCCGCCTTGCGGCGCTGGGGTTGTGCGACGTGCCGCCCGGGGGCCATCCCGGGCACTGCGACGTCAGGGTGTGGGGGAAGCGGTTGGAACACCGCCCCACAGCGGGTGAGAGGCCCGTACGCTGCCCTACCACGGTGCAGAGCACTGTTCGCGAGTACCACCGGACACGTGAAATCCGGTGGGAAGCTGGGCCGCCCACGGTCCAAGGCAAGCTACTCGTCCTGACCGATAGCGCACAGTACCGTGAGGGAACGGTGAAAAGTACCCCGGCGAGGGGAGTGAAACAGAGCCTGAAACCGACCGCGTCCATGCAGTGAGAGCGCCGGACGGACGGTTACGTCCGTGGCGTGATCGCGTGCCTTTTGGAGTATGACCCGACGAGTTGCTCTGTGTCGCCGCCTAAGGCACGCAATCAGCCGGAGGCAGAGCGAAAGCGAGTGTGAACAGCGCGTGAGGTGGCATGGAGCAGACCTGAAACCGTGTGAGCTACCCATGGCCAGGCTGCAGCGCCCGTAACAGGGCGTGAAGGGCCGCACCGGTGTCTGTTGCAAAAGGCTCGGATGAGCTGTGGGTAGGGGTGAAATGCCAATCGAACACGGAGATAGCTGGTTCTCCCCGAAATGCATTGAGGTGCAGCCGGACGGAAGACGATCGCGGGGGTAGAGCGCTGTTGCGACGCGGGGGTGTCACAGCCTACCAACTCGCGGCAAACTGCGAATACCGCGACCGGCGCGTCCGAGTGAGACGGCGGGTGCGAACATTCGTCGTCAAGAGGGCAACAACCCAGACCCACCGCTAAGGTCCCCCAGTTGGTGTTGCGTGGTAAAGGAAGTCGCGCTGCCCAGACAACCAGGAGGTTGGCTTAGAAGCAGCCATCCTTGAAAGAGTGCGTAATAGCTCACTGGTCGAGGAGCACGGCGCCGACAATGTAACGGGGCGAAACACCACACCGAAGCGTGGGATTGGCAGCTGTGGCTGCCAGTGGTAGGGGAGCGTCGGCTCCGCAGTGAAGCATCAGCGTAAGCCGGTGCGGAGCGGGGTCGAGTGCGAATGTCGGGATGAGTAACGTGATGTGGGGTGCGAACCCCCACCGCCGTATGCCCGAGGGTTCCACTGCACGGACACTCCGCAGTGGGTGAGTCGGGCCTAAGCCGAGGCCGACAGGCGTAGGCGATGGACAGCCGGTGGAGATTCCGGCACCAGGTCGTAGTGATGAAGGCCGGTGGTCCTGGGCGGGATGCTGCGCGGTCAGACGAGGACCGTTCAAGCTGGTAGGCCGTGAGGCTGAGAGGCGAGTACGAGTGGGCCCCCACGGGGGTACCGCAAGGCGGCAAGACCTGAACAGGCACGAAACACACCGGCGGGAGCTATGACCTGCCCGTACCGCAAACCGACACAGGTGGGCTGGTCGAGGAGACCAAGGCGGACGAGCGAACCCTGGTTAAGGAACTCGGCAAAATGATCCCGTACCTTCGGAAGAAGGGATGCTCCACGGCGTGTAGCTTCGAGCGAGCGAAGCGCCGCGGAGCCGCAGAGAACAGGCCCATGCGACTGGTTACCAGAACCCTAGGTCCCTGCGAAGCCGTAAGGCGCCGTATAGGGGCTGATGCCTGCCCAGTGCTGGAAGGTTAAGGGGAGGGGTGCAAGCCCTGAACCGAAGCCCCAGTCAACGGCGGCCGTAACTATAACGGTCCTAAGGTAGCGAAATTCCTTGTCGGGTAAGTTCCGACCCGCACGAAAGGCATAACGACATGGGCACTGTCTCGACCAGGGGCTCGGTGAAATTGAAGTGCCGGTGAAGATGCCGGCAACCCACACCAGGACAAAAAGACCCCGTGGAGCTTGACTCTAGCTTGTCACTGTGTATGTGCTGGCGCTGCGTAGGATAGGTGGGAGCCACAGAACCGTCCCTTGCGGGGGGCGGGGAGGCAAC
>JALZHG010000290.1 GCA_030914045.1 Chloroflexota bacterium
GTCTGCTCCTTGCCAACGCTTCCGCCGCTTCGTCTATCGTGCCGATGCCGGTAAGGGAGTTGCCAACGACCAGGTTATGATCGAGGAAGGAGAGTGGGAGGCCGGGAACAAAGGTGTGGATCCACATCCCGACGCGGGCGAGTTCCACCGAGAGCGGGTTCAGGTCCACCCCATAGATACAGCGGCGGGCGACCATACGCCGGAGCAGCGAGGAGTTCTCGATCTCAACGGTGTCTGCAAGCTGGCCGAGAGCTCGGTTCGCGGCTTTTCGCAACCCGTCAAGCTCGCGAGTGACGTGGGGAATCGGATGGTCAGCAAGGAACGTCGTGTAGCGGGCTTCTAGGCGGTCCACAACGGCGGTGAGGAAGTGGCCGGAGCCCATCGCGATGTCTGCAACGCGGAAGTCGAATAGTATCTCGGCGGCGTCGGCTTCTTTGCCTTCGTCGTATAGCGCCTTTACTCGCCTAAGGTGTTCGTCGAGGGTAGGATCAACGGAGTGGGAGATCAGGTGGTCCACCGCAAACGGCTTTGTGAAGTAAGAGCCCGTAGACTTCCTCACACCGGACTGGTTGTGGAGGTACACCCCGCCGGCCTCGACGATGACGGTAGCGCCGTCTTTGGCAGGCAAATACACGCCATCACTGTTCACCGTGAGCGGCCCGTCCGCGACGGATAGCTCCGACTCAAGAAGTCCCTCGTAGATCGTCCCGAACTCGCGCACCGAGAGCGAACGAAAATCTATCGGGCCGATGACGTCGTCAGGACTCTTATCAACGATCAGAGCGGTGAGCGCCGGCCCGAACTCAGCGTTAGATAGGGAGAGTTCCTCGATGATACCGCCAACCGAATTGACATCAGGATCCGTAGAGAAAAGGCCGCCGTCGTAAGGAGGGACGCCCCAGCGCACGTGTCCCTCGTTAGCGGCGTGAAACAGCGCCTTGCAGCTATCCCAAAGGTCGGTCTGGGTATCCGCCCCGCTTTCGACTTCCTCGGTCAGCGGGTTGTCGAAGCCGAGGTCGCGGCCCTCGTTTATAGCGTCGGACAGGTCGCGGGCGATGGTCTTGAGCGCGTGGCGGGTGTACTCGCCATTGACGTTCATCGGTAACAGGCGCGAGTCCTCAGCGTAGGCGACGAACATCAGCCGGAATAGGATCGTGAGTGCGGTACGGTAGTGACGTTCGAGATCTCCTTCGCCGGTTCCGCCTTCCCGATCCGCGACCACGATCGCCAGCCTCGGCACGACCTGCTTGTAGATGCGTTCGCGCAGCCTCTCGGAGAGGTTGCTGGTGTAGATGCTCGACGCCTGCTGTATCTCTGAGATCGTGCCGCCTTCGGCAAGGGCGTCGGAGGAGAACAGCAGCCCCAGGTAGCCCGCCTGATCCGGGGGCAACAGTGGCAGGTTCAACTCGACGAACGTCTCGGCCCGTCCGCGCTGACCGGAGGCACCCGAGGTCGAGGTCGAGTACAGACGGATCGCGCCGCTCCTCTCGGCAATTACCCAGGGGATGTTGTCACGGTCGGCGTGGGCGAGCGCGTACGTGATCGGCGTCCGGTTCTCGAAGCGAGTCGAGGGCTGATCGGCCTGCTCGTCATCCTGCAGGAACACGGCGACCGCCTGCGCCGTCTCCTCGGACGAGCGCAGCACGCTATGTCGGGCCCTCTGGTCGATCTCGTATCCCAGGCCACGAATGAGACCCCGACCGCGACGGTTCAGCAGCAGCTCGGACCGCGACGTGGCCTCGCTCCAGTCCGGTCGTCGCGGAACGCCGTGCAGCAGCTCGTGGGTCGCAAGCAATCCTTTGTTGCGTAGACCCGGGTGCTCGTCGGGTTCGCCTTCCAAAGCCTCAGCGAGAAAACGAATGGCGAGGTGACGGTCGGGTTCGCCGAGCGCGGCGGCTGCCAGTCTTTCGGCCTGTCCGTGGTCCAGAGGGACAACCGGAGGATCCTCGCCCGTCGGACCACAGACTACCGCCCGGCGCGACTGTGCCTCAGGGTAAGAGATCGCGACCAGGAGCGGGGCGGCGCGATGTCCATGTCGCTGTTTCCATACTTCCCGGACTACGGTGGTGCTCGGCCTCGCTCCGGCTGTGCCGTAGACGACTTCGAGCCCATCCCTGCCATGACCTGTCCAGCGATAGGCAGGGCGAATGCCATTGGCCGCCGCCGTAGGATCACGCCAGCGGTCCTTGCGCACGTCGATTTGGTCTAGGAATGGATGATACATTGGGAATTCATCTGCCTGACGTAGGGGCGGTTTTCCGCTCGTAGCACTCGTAGCACTCCATCTCGCCTACCGAACTTCGCAACCAGATTCATCACGCTTCCTCTCCCAGTGGGTACTCAAGAGGTTTCACCGCTGATGAGATGCGAGCCTCTCGTGTAGAGTTCTCTTACTTGATTACGGCATCTGAAGTATGGGAGTGTCGGAGGCGGTAATCCTATATGCCTCCTGGTCATTCCATATATGCCATCCGGCCATTGATTAGCTGCCCGGTAGCCCTTTTGTCATTATCCGACAGCTGTACGCCGACTCAGGCAGTGGATTCCGCCAGTTTGATTAGCTAAGCCACCTCGCTGTACAGGGACGCTTCCGCCAGGAAGCGTCCCTGTACAGCGAGGCCTATTCGCATTCTTTAAACAATCTCTCCAGGCACTTCGGTGAATATCATCGCTCGGCTCCCGGTTGCCGCTCCGGGGCGCTCTGGAAGGTTGTCTTCTTGTTGCCGGGTGACCAGTGAGGGATCTCGTCGGGCACCGCCTTGCTTGCGAGAAGCAGCCGGCTTGATCTCACCGCGTGTTTGCCGCGAATAATAACCAGCGAACCGGTGGCGAAACTTTCGGCGGGGTGTGCACTCCCGATCATAGCCCGCGCTTTCTCTGAGACCCACCCCCACTTCGCGAATGGACCTTCGCGAATGCCATTCGCAACAACCCACATTCCGCAGGTTGTGCGCCCAAGCCCGAGTATTTATGGTATGGGGTGAAAGCCCCAGAAAAATGGAGTGTTCTGGAGTGGTGGAGTGGTTTGGAGGACCGGAGATCGAAACGGACGAAGCCAGAGAGCATCGGATCGACATGGAGATCGTCGTCGATGCCTACGACGAACAAGAACGAGCATTGGGTTGGTACTACTACCTCGAAGGGAAACTCAACTTCCCCTTCCTCGCCCGGTGTGCTACCAGAAGACCCATCTCCCCCCTGAAGGTAGGAGATGAGGTCGAGGTGATCGGCATGCCTCCCGAAGAGGAATGCGAGCACGAGATGTTCGTCGTAATGCGCTGGGACAGGGAAGGTCTGGCGGTTCCTCTCTCCCAGCTCGAAGTGATCGATGCTGATGACGAAACTCGGGAGGCGGTCGAAGACTGGCTCTACTGGAGCAGAAAAGATTACCAGTTCTAAGCCAGGGCCGCGCCGCTGAGCGCACCTGGTATCTCAATCGCAGCAAATTCTGTGGCGGCCGGATGTGTGATGGTTTTGATGCGAGGGGAGAAGGCAAGTGGCGAGTTCATTTGAGAAGAGCTATCCGAACATCGCCCACTGGGTGAGATCGCATGGTTGGATAGAACTGGGACGGGACGATTACCGCCCCTCTTTGGTTAGGGCGCTGGATGAAGGCGGCATGGTTTGGGAAGGCTGTGCTCACTACGAGACAGTGGACGAAGCCTTTGACGCCTTGGAGACCGCTCTTGCTGAGTGGATGAAACAAAACGCTTGAAGAAAAACGCTTGAAGAGGAACGCGTATGCTGGCCGAATCTAATTCCTAGAGCCTCTCCTTTTCAACTCAGCAGGTAGTATCTTTGGCATCTTTGTCCCAAGAAACTCAAGATAGATCTTCGCTCCTCGGTGAGGTTGGA
>JALZHG010000103.1 GCA_030914045.1 Chloroflexota bacterium
GCTTTGGGTGGTGAGGGACGAGATTCTTCACTGCGTTCAGAATGACAAGGGCGGGGCTTGGTAGCTGGTATCGCTATAGAGTTTAGGTTGATACTCCTCGACCGATTACATCTGGGATATTACTCTATGCGCATGTACCAACTACCTTAGATGCGGAGCAAGTACATAATGTGGCTCGCTCCCGTGCTCTATCGCGCCGATGCCATAGATGCATCCCGCCCTCGCCAGCCTCTCCAGCGCCTGCAACGTCACGTCCACAGGGAGGCCGCACTCTGCCACCACGCAAGTAGCGCCTACAGGCACGCCCGCAGCCGCCCGTTCGTCCTCGCCGTGGAAGCGGGCCACCTGGTGGGTGCACTCGCGCATAGCCTGGAGAACCCGCTCGTCTATCTCGCTGTCGTTCGTGGGGTGGCGTGTCACGTTACTCCCCTAACATATGGAGGATCAGAACTAAAAACAAAAGGGAGGACACCTCGCAGCATCCCCCCTAAGTACTCGTTACGTGTTACGTGTTACTCGTCACCACAAGTCTTACCGCTCGTGCTCTCCATAGAGCATCTGGCGGACGGTGAGCACGTCCTGGCGCATCTGGTTGTCGGTCTCGATAAGGCCCTCGATCTTCTCGTAGGAGTGCATGGCGGTGGTGTGGTCGCGCTTGCCGAAGTAAGCGGCGATTTGTATGAAGGGCGTCTCGGTCTCTTCGCGCATCAGGTACATCGCTATCTGGCGCGGCACCAGCACCTCGCGGCTCCGGGACCCCGTCTTCAGGTCCTCCGGCTCCAGGTTGAAGAAGCTCGACACCGTCTCCACGATGCGGTCGTGGTTGATCGGGCGGCGGCGCTGGTTGGCCCCAAGCTCGTTGAGGGAGGCGGCTGCCAGGTCCACGGAGACGGCGGTGTTGTTCAACTGCGCGTAGGCCACGATGCGGTTGAGCGCGCCCTCTAACTCGCGAATGTTGCTCTGCACCTTACGGGCGATGTAGTCGAGCACCTCGGTGGGCACGCCCACCGGCATCGTCTCGGCCTTGGCCCGCAGGATGGCGATGCGCGTCTCCAGGTCCGGCGGCTGGATGTCGGCGATTAGCCCCCACTCGAAGCGGCTGCGCAGCCTTTCTTCCAGGGTGAGTATGGCCTTGGGCGGGCGGTCGCTCGTGAGCACTATCTGCTTGTTGGCCCCGTGCAGCGCGTTGAAAGTGTGGAAAAACTCTTCCTGGGTGCTTTCCTTGCCAGCGATGAACTGCACGTCGTCAATGAGCAGGATGTCGGCGGAGCGGTACATGTTGCGGAAGTTCTCGTTGCGCTGGTCGCGGATAGCGTTGATCAGGTCGTTGGTGAACTTCTCGCTGGTGACGTAGAGCACCTTGATGCCGGGATAGCGGCGCATGGCGTCGTGCCCGATAGCGTGCAGCAGGTGCGTCTTGCCCAGCCCCACGCCTCCGTACAGGAAGAGGGGGTTGTAGGACATGGCGGGCTTTTCGGCCACGGCACGGGCGGCGGCGTACGCAAGCTGGTTGCTCTTGCCCACGATGAAGCTGTCGAACAGGTAGCGGGGGTTGAGCATGGTGGCCTCTTCGAGGCTCATCTCAAACTGCACCGCGCCGTTGCGCTTCATAGGGGTAACAGAGTTGTTGCCGTACGACCTGTCCGAGTTGTTCTGGCCGGAAGGAATGGAGGCCGCGTTGTTGTTCGAGCGCGTCAGGTTGGTGACGTTGTTGCCCGCCGTGCCGTAACCGACGTGCGCCGGGTTCACCGTCTGCGGACCGGAGGGGGCCGCGTGCAACTGCTTCGGGGTGTTGGTGCCTGCACCGGGGTTGGCGCTGGGGCCGTGCCCGTTGGCAACCTTGTTGGTGTAGGGGCTGGGGTTGCCGCCAACCACCATCGGCAGCTCCTGGACCTCTTTCTCCACGCCCACCCCGTCGAGCGCGTGGAGCGCGCGGCCGGCGGTGGCGGTGCCCCTGGCGGGGGTCTTTACCTCGAACTGCACCTCAACCTTGTGGTTGAGCACGTTGTGCAGCGTCTCGGCAATCAGCTTGCTGAAGCGCTTCTCCAGCCATTCTTTAGCAAAGTTGCTGGGTACGGCGATGACAACTACGTTGTCCTGGAAATCGGAAATGGAAGTGTTCTTGAGCCAGGTCTGAAAACTGGGACCGGGCACCTTGACTTGCAGTTCCCCCAGCGCGGCCTGCCATACTTGCTTGGCGTTCATGCGGCCTCTCCTCCATGAAGTTTCTTGTGCTACTTTCCCGATCTTGCTGTTTACTCTGAAAACTCTTCATCAACGCACTGAAACTCTCGAAAACTCCGCACTCACACACATCTCAAAGCTCTGCTCGTAATCCCCATCCCTGACCTTTTGACTTGCCGGCGCTCGGGAGACTTTTCGTTGAGTGTCTCCGCTGTGTGCTAGGTAGTGGCTGTTATATCTGCGTCTTTGCAAATGCGTAAACGGCGCTTGAGCTACTTCCCCTAATGCCGCTTATCATAACAACCTGGCTCAAACTAATCAATATGAGCCGCCGACCTTTTCCATAAGAACCGCTTATACCTTACTATCGCTCCTCGGCCCCTTGTGGAGTTTTACACATCGCTTGTGCACAACCTTTTGCACAATTCCACTTGCCGATGTGTACATCCCTTACCCCAGCTCCGCTCGTCCACATGTAGTAGCTTCGACGCCCCTACTATACAGCATATTGTGGTCTTTGTCTAGAGGCAAAGACCAAGAATCCACTACAAACACACAATGTGAGCCTGCTGAGGACCTGTAATATGCGGTTACCCGGATACTCTGTAGAAGTTGTAACCCAGTAGGGGGCCGCTGTGGGAGTAAGGCTCCCTCGGCGCGTCCCACCGGAAGCTGTTGAGAGGAGTGCTTCCGAGGTGCTGTAAGAATATATTACTGCCGCATGGGAGTCAAGCTATAAATTGCGTAATTTGTGGAAAACTTCCATAAGGAATTTTGAGGATTTCGGCTCCTAAGATATTACATCCATCCGCTGAAACATATGTGCGGATGCATGGGAGGCACAACATGTTGTATGAAGCCGCTGAATCGCCGCGTAAGGTCCGGCTGTATATAGTTCATCCACAGGTTATCCCCCACTGGGGAAATAAAAGTGCATATCCTCAGGCGCGATTATCAGCACAGTTCAGCTCGCATGGGAAGGGGTAAGCAGAGGTCCTGTGGGTAGGCACGAGGCTTACCCATACAACTGTGTTGAAGTCTCTTCTAGTAGGGCTTTTGCTGCCCCGGGTCGCTTAGCAGTTCAGGGTGCGTCACAATCGGGGAAGAAGGTGTTCGCAACAATCTTGGAGGCCTGGCCACGCGTGACATTGGCCTGGGGCCTGAAGTAGCTGCCTGGACATGGCTCACCCTCACCGCCGCACGCATAGCCGCTAATTACGCCGTGGTAAGCCGCTCTCTCAATGTAGAGCCAGAAGGTGTGACCGGGTGGCACGTCCCTGAAGGTCTGTTGCGATGTTGCTACCTGCTCGTCATAGCCCCTGGCGTTGGATGTCACTTTAGCCAGTTGCCCTCGGCTCATGTTGGCACCGGGGCGGAAGTAGGGCCTCTGCTGCCCATCGCAAGGCTCGCCCTCAACGCCACACGTATAACCTGATGCGACGCCTCGTGAGGCAATCCGCTCTATGTAGGTATAGAAGGGGCTGTCGGGCAGTACGTCTGCAAAGGTCTGACCTGATGGTGTGTCGGTGTAGCCCGCTGCGTTGGAGACGATCTTGGCTAGCTGACCTCGCGTGACTTCGTTGCCGGGTTGGAAAGTGCCGTTGGCGTAGCCTGATATAACGTCGTTGCAAGCCAGGCACTTGATATAGGAGTGGAAAGGATTCATTGGGCCAACATCCGCGAAAGGCGCGCGTATCTGGACCGCGAATAGCGTCTGTTCCGGATCTTGGGGTGTGCTATAGCCCCCAAACGTCCAGATTGCGCCTCCGGCAGTAGCCGTAATCTCACCTACGCCCACGTTGCCGCTACCGGAGGGGTCATCTATGGGATAGGTGCTCCAGGTGTCGCCGTTCCAGTGCTGGATTGGCAGACCCTCGCCGTCATAGATACCTCCGACCGCCCATGCGTCGTTTGGGGCTAGCATCACTACTGCGCTCGGAAAATGGAAGGCTGGGGCATCAACAGCCGCCCACTGCTCGCCGTTCCACCGGAAGGCGTGGGGTGTATAAACGGTACTGCCCTGGTCCTGTACGAAGCAGTAGCCGACTGCCAAACCCTCGCCATCCGCTATCATCGAAATGTCTGTCAGGTTACAGGTGCCCATGTCCTGGGGTAGGGGTACACTCACCACTTCCCATTCGGACCCGCTCCAATGGAGAGTGCCGGACGTGCTGAGGACCCAGACATCATTAGCCGCCGGAATCGACACAGCTTCGAAGCAGCCCATCTGGGCGGATGGTGGCAAGGCTACAAGGCTCCACTCGGTGCCGTTCCAACGCTTAATGAGTCCCTTGTTTCCGGCGGGTGACTGATCGCAGCCTACTGCCCACACATCATTCGTCGCTACCGCAGCCACTCCCTCGAAGGTGCTGTTACCGGTGCTCGGGTCGGGATGAGGCACCTCTTCCCAGGTATTGCCATCCCAGTGTATGATCCAGCCTTCATTGGCATACCCTTTACCCTCGGTGAAAGTGGTGGCAATGCCAACAGCCCATACGTCATTGGCTGCGGCCCCTGATACTCCCCTGAGGGACTTTTTGTTGGGGTTGGGTACAGGTACAACACTCCAATTGCTCCCGTCCCAATGCTCCGAAAAAGCAACCGGTCCCTCGGAGTCGGGCAAGGCGTGCCCGACCGCCCAAATATCCTGTGTCGATATAGCCTCGGCTGAAAAGACGACGCTGCGGCTGCTAGCTTGTGGTAGCTCGTAGAGGCTCCAGTCCGGAAGGCATGCCTCTCCCCCGGCAATATTGTTGGGGTTGGCGGACCTGGGCATCTTACCTTCGCTACCGGCTGCCGCGGAAGCCCCGACCAGGAGCAAGCAGACGAGGAGAAGCGCTATGCTCAGAAAGGGCCTCAGTATTCTGTGAGCGCTACGATACGTGATGTCGTCCATAGGCTGCCTACCCTTTCATGAAGAGTGTTTCGCAACGACGCAAGTAGTAGTTACCTTTATAGTAGCTATAGTAGCACTACACTGGTAGTAAATGCTATAGCCTTCAGTCTCTTCGCTGGGCCTGGCAACAGAACTGGCGACGCGTAGCAAGCAGGTACATGGGCTTCGCGCACAGAAATGAAAAGCGGGCAGTGTACGGCTGTTGCAGCGTACATTACCCGCCTGATCCGCAGCAGACTAGTGGTTGCGACGTTAGTTCTTGTGCTTTATCTGCGCGACCGTCTTTTCGGTGACCATACCCACGACCTTGTCGCCCATGTCGAACTCGGCACCGGCGGCGGCGAACAGTTCGGGCAGGGGGCGGGAGCCGCCGAGGGAGAGGCCGCGCTTGTAAGCCTCAATCGCGCCCTGTGGGTCTTCGAGCGAGCGGAGCCAGACCTGTAGGGCGGCTATCTGGGCGATGCCGTACTCTATATAGTAGAAGGGCACCACGAAGACGTGCAGGTACTGCCAGCCTATATCGCGGTACTGCTCAATACCGGACCAATCGAGGTCGGGACGGAAGCGCTGCTCGATCTCGCGCCACTTGGCACGCCTGGCCTCCGGGCCGTGGTCTTCCGCCGTGTAGACCCAGTGCTGGAACAGGTCTAGCATGGCGATCCAGGGCATGCCGGAGAGCACGCCCCTTAACTGGTCGTCCAGCAGGCGGTCAAGCTCCTCCTCGCTGTAGAACTCGCCCAGGTAGGGCCTGGCGAGCAGCTCCATGCTCATCGAGCCTACTTCCTCGAACTCCATCCCGGCGAAGTGGTAGCTGTGCAGAGGCTGCTCGCGGGCCAGGAAGTAGTGGAAGGCGTGGCCGCCCTCGTGCAGCAGGGTGGTCACGTCGTCCTTGATGCCGACCGCGTTCATATGGATGTAGGGCACGCGGCTGTCGGCGAAGGACTGGCAATAAGCGCCGGGGGCCTTGCCGGGCCGGTTCTCAAGGTCGAGCAGGCCGTCCCGCACCATCGTCTCCAGGAACTCGCCTAGCTGCGGGTCCACCTGGCGCACCACGCGCAAGCCACCTTCCTTTAGCTGCTCTACGTTCTCGAACGGGCGCAGCGGCTGGCGGCCCTCGGGGTCCACCTCGGTGTCCCAGGGGCGTATCGTTTCGACGCCGAGCAGCTTGCGCCTGCGCTCACGGTCGCGCACCATGAACGGCACGATGTGCTTCTCCACCGCCGCGTGGAAGGCCATACAGTCTTCGGGGGTGTAGTCGAACCGCTTGTACTCGCGGAACTTGTAATCGCGGTAGTTGTCGAAGCCGGCGTTACGGGCTATCTGCTGGCGTACCTCGTACATCTTGTCGAACATCTCATCGAAGGCGGCAGCGTCGGACAGCCGCACACCCAGTCGCGCCCGCCAGGCACCCTCTCGCACCGAGCGATCAGGCTCCTCCAGGAAGGGGCGTAGCTGGGTGAGCGTGTAGGTCTTGCCCTGGAACTCGGCAGTCTCGTTGCCCGAAATCTTCTCGTACTCCTGCCCCAACTTGAGGTCTTCCATGAGCAGGGGCACATTTTCCTCGCGGAAGAGGGAGACTTCGCTCTTGAGGTTGCGCAGCAGCACCTCGTACTGGGGGCCAAGCTCGTCCACGGCGGGAGAGGCCGCGATCTTCTGCTTGACGTTGAAGTCTCGCTGCTCCTTGACGGGCAGGATGTTGTCGAGGAAGGCGATATAGCGCGCCTCTCGCTCCTCATTGGAGGTGTCGGCGGTCATATCCACGTAGGCGACCACGTACTCCTGTTCTAGCACCGCGCCAAGCTCCTGCCAGTCGAGGATGAAGTCCTCAAGCGCCTGGCGGGTGGGTAGCTCGCGTTCGTCGAGCAGGTCGTACATGGTGGCGACGGCGGCGGGGTCGGCGGGGTTGAAGCCAGCGGGCACGAAGCGGTGGGGCTTGGCGCTGGTGGAAGTGAAGTTAGGCAAAGGAATGTCCTCCCGGCGTTGGTTCAGCCAGTATACCGTCAAATCAGGTAGTTAGACAAAGATAAGTGGCTACACTAATGAGATCGCAGGAAAGCGGCTGTGGTTCGCGTGTGTATGGATGCCAAAGGCCCTGGGAGTTATTCCAGGGCCTTTGGCTACTTGTATATTTGTAGGGCAGCCGTAAAATCAGGGCGCTTTTGACGTAGCGTCAAACGTCCAGATCTCGGTTGCCATATTGAAGTTTCCCGTCTGCCCTGTATCCGTCTTGAAGTAGACGATGCTCTGTAGACCCGGAAATGGGGTTCGTGCATCGGTAATGTTGAGTTTGGGATTGACGATGCTAGTGATGTAAATTGCGTCGATTGCCTGTGGACAGACCCAGCGTCTCGCGTAACTGACAGTGCTATCTTCTCCTACACCATCAAGTATTTGAGTCACCAGACTTGAAGAGGTTTGGGCGCCGTCGCCGGGGAACGCCAGAACGTATAAAGCACTCCACGCCGTGTAGCGGTTGTTGGGCACAGCACCGTCCTGCCAGACGCTTGTAGCCTTATTCCACCCCGGCGGCCACGCACCATTATAGGGATCGTGCTTCAGTTCGCGGACTTCCGTTGCATAGTCCGGCGGTGGTAGGAGTGTTACAGGCTGAAAACCCGGTATAGTTTGAACATCAGGCAATGCAGCAGCGGTTGCTCGCTCGGCTGCTTGCTGTTGCGGAATCGCAGCCGCTTTGAGCTTTGAACAAGCTTCAACTAACGCCTTATCTTGAGAGTCATACCAGTTACTGGGGCAGTTGAGGGCGATTGTCTGAGTTGGCACCACCTTTGCGGTTGGCACAGCAGCAATCATACTTTGGGTTGGCCGAACCTGTGGGATTAGCAAGATAGCAGCAACTATAGTTATACCTATGATAACTAGAGTCGCGGCGGCCGGAAGCCAGCTTCGCTTCCGAGTAAGCTTCGTATTCATCCCTTTCATTTTGCTTCTCCTAATCAACCGAGCCTTAGCTACTAGTCACCACATTGCAAAGTATGCTCATTCACCTGAACTAAACGACCACTAACAGTAACTCACGGATTCGCCTTATAACGAACAGCATTGGAGATAACGGAGTCGGGAAAGCCAGCGCCTGTCAGGGCATTGTTCAGGCTATTCCATGACTGCTGCCACGTGTAGCCCGTACCACATGGAGCAGGTTGGCCGTCTGTGGAGGTAACACCAAGGAACGACATAGGCATGTATTGGCGTATAGTCACCCACGTCTGAGCAATGCCCGGACAATAAATCTCCGGCATATTGTATGCTGGAGGACGACCCCACGCTACTTGCCAAGTTTCGTGTACAGTCCATTGTGAGGGATACTCGCTGTGAGGATTGGTGCCAAAATCATAGTTTGCGATGTATGTCTTCGACTCGTAGCCACTGAACCACCCTATAGTGCCAACACCACATGACGTCCACGCGCCGAAGGTGGGGGGATCGTACCACGACTCTATATCGTTAGCACTCTTAATTGTCACACGTGTTCTAGGTGTAAGACCCGCGATAAAACTACCCCACACATTACCGGCAACGCTCCATAGCGATGACACTTGGGTTGGATCGTTATTATTGCAAGCCCATGGATAGTTACTGTTGTTAGTACCAATAGCAATATAAGCATGCGGGTGAGAAGGGTTAGCATTGTATCCGTCAATGTAAGCCTGGGCTATGTTTCGCGTCCACGTCATGCTATGCTTGGGGCCATTAGGTATGAGCACCGTCCGAAATCCAGGATGATTGTAGGTTCGGGGGCACTAAAGCTCGCTTCATAGCCCCTTTGGTAGGCGACGTATGTTTGTACTCCATTATAGTTTATTGGATTCTGCCAGTATTCGGGCACATAAACAAAGAAGCCCGCCCCTGCGGGAGGTGGATATTGCAAGGGAACAGCACTACGGTTAGCATAAGTACTCACAGGTATCTGAGTACCAATCATTAGGAGAGCCAGCAAGCACAGGATTAACCGCAGTGGGGTCTTTAACGTCTTCATTAGAGTGCTATCCCCTTCTGATGATTATGTAAGTGTCACAATCGAGGCACCATTTAATTAGATAAGTGCCGTTTGACTAGTCTAGCATATTTCCACATATATTTGCAATGATGTTGAAATATATTTTACATAAACCTGTTCTTAACGTGTGCGTTTGTAGATGTGGCTGTACTGGAGCTAACACAAAAGGATACAGGCCGAGAAGCAAATACCTCTGGCCTGTATCCTTTGCACCTTTCAGTTGTTGTAAAGATTACTTGGAGCTACCCACCAAACACGTCTGCCAGCCGTAGCCCTCGCTGTTGATCCACCAGCCGCAGCCGATCTCGTTAGGTGCTGCGCCCACCAGGAGGCCGTAGTGTCCGGGGCTGTTCCACCAGCCGTCTACCGCGCCCAGGGGAGTGGTGAAGTTGCAGGCGACCACCTCACCGGAGGCGAAGCCGGTGTAGCCTGCGTCGGTGGCGCGGCTCCAGGGTGACGAGCCGTCAGTGCCGTCGTGCTGGCAGAGGCGCTTGGGGCCGATGTCGGCTGAGTGCCTGCGGGAGGCCATTGTAAGCTGCTCGTTCACGCGCAAGGTGGGCAGGCTCATCGCGGCGCGGCGCTGGTTGATGAGGTTCACCATCTCCTGCTCCTGCGGCGTCAACTGGAAGCCTGCGGGGGGAGGTGGGGGCGGAGGCGGGGTGGTGCCCGTGACCGCGTAGTAGACGATCTTCGATATCTGCCCGCGTGTGGCGGGGTTGGCCGGACGGAAGGTGTTGTCCGAATAGCCGCCGATGATATGGCGGTCGGCTACGGTCTCCACGTACTTGTAGAAGGTCGAGCCGCGCGGCACGTCAGCGAAGCTGGGCGTACCGGGATCGAGCAGGCTCCAGCCCTGCGCCGTGGACACGATCTTTGCTAACTGGCCCCTCGATACGTTGTCGCTCAGGCGGAAGCTGCCGTCCGAGTAGCCATTGATGAGGCCCCGCGCCCTGGCGGTCTCGACATAGGTGTAATAGGTGCTGCCGCGTGGCACGTCCCAGAAGCTCGCGTTGGAGGGGTTGCTAAGCGGCCAACCCTTGGCAAGTACGACGATTTTCGACACCTGGCCGCGAGTGGTGGGGTTGCCGGGGCGGAAGGTGTTGTCCGAGTAGCCGGAGATAGCGCCCTGGCAGTAGAGGTAGCGCACGCCCTCGTAGTAGTGGTCGGTGGCGTGTACGTCGCTGAAGCCGATGCTGCAACCCTCGGGGGCGGCAGGCTCGGCGGCTGACTTGCCGGGGGTGGTGTTTTCGGCTGCCGGGGGAATTTCTCCCTCGCTGTGGGGCGCTGACTTGGACTCTGTTTGTGCGTAGCCGGGGGCCGCCAGGGGCAACGCCGCTACCAGCAACATTACCAGCGCGGTGACCCGGCGCAGCTTGGGGTTCGAGTTGTTGAATTGAAATCGCATAAGTAGGTACCCTTTTCTCACGTGTTGTATTCGCCCTGTGTAAAGGGGATCGTCACGCCGGTCGTCGTGCGAGCCGGTGTCACTCTCTACTATAGAGTATGGGGGATGAACGCACAGAGATAAATAGCTTATTGGTATGGATGGCCCGTGGTACCATCTGGCCCCTGAATTCGGTACCGTCAACGTGGAAATGGTTATAATCTGGTGTTAGCGAGAGTGAGACAGTATGCAGCGATGTCCCTATTGTGCAAAGCCGAACCAGCCCTCTTCTTCGTTCTGCATCCATTGCGGCGAGCCGACCGACCAGGAGTCGGTGCTTGAGTACGCACTCGACCGTGGACTTGCCACTCAGAACGCTCCCTCTGAAAGTATCCCCTCAGAAGCGCCGCACACCCGGCTACCCTGGCTCAGCAGGCTCGTCTCGCCGGAACGCGGCCTGGAGTTCGTGGCGGGATTGGCTATTCTCCTGGGCATCCTGGGCTTCGCGCTCTACGTTAGCGTAGAGCAAAGCGCACAGTACGAGCACTATAAGCGTGCGCAGGAGGCGGAGCAGCGTAAGGACTACGCGCTGGCCCTGGCCGAGTATAGCGCCGCCGGTAACTACCGCGACACGTCACGGCGCTCTTCAATGGTCCGGGACCTGGTTGCGGAGCGCGATAAAGCATACACAATTGCGTTGGAGAAGCGCAAGGAGCGCAAGTGGTGGCAGGCGGCCCGTTCGCTGCTGCGGGTTGAGGAGATTCAGCCCAATTTCAGGGACGCACGCAGCCAGTTGGCCGACGTAAGGCGCGTCAACGGGGTGATTTTCTACAAGCATGTTGGCCGCGTAGAGGGTGAGGCCGCGCCGGGTATATTCGTGGCCTTTGCGGACGGCGGCGACCCGCTGGCCCTGCCACTGACGAACCAGGACTCTACCATACTGGCGGTGTCGCCCGATAGCCGCTGGGTCGCCTATAGCCTCAGCACGCATTACGATCCTACCGTGCCGCGTGCCCTGTACCTGTACGACGTGGCCTCCCGCGCCGCCTACCCGCTGCACGTGCCGCTGGCCTTCTTCCCCGATCCCATGTCGGCGCGGTTCGCACCCGACAGCCAGAAGCTGTGGCTCAGCGTCAACAGGAGCATTTTTAGCTACGCTCTCCCCGCCCCAGGCAGTGGAGTTCGCGCCCTTCAGCCGGAAAGTACGTCTGCCTCCCCTTCTCCCACAGAGTACGCGGTGCTCATCAGGAGTATCACCTTGCGGTCCACCGAGAACGTAGCCGCAGGCAACGAGGTGCTTGTCGTCAACCAGGCGGGGCCACAAGCCTCCCAGGACCAGCGTCCCGGTAGCACGGGAGCGGGCGACACTCGCCACGTCGCTACCGAGTTGGGTACCGTGGATGGGGCCGTGTTCAATAGCAGCGGCGATCTGCTGCTGTACCGGGTGTGCGGCGAGCTAGACCGGGAAGGGAGGTACTTGTGCCATTTGCGCCTGGTGGACCTGACGCTGCGGGAGCTACACCCCTATACTATCGCTACCATCGCAGTGCGCGGAAGCGACATGCAATCGTGGGAGCTTACGGGCGCGTTCATGCGGGACGGCAGACACGTCCTGCTGGTAGAAAAGCTGCGCGGGGAGGCCACTGTACGCCTCTACAGTCCCAACTCGGGCGACACCTGGACGCTTGGCGAGGAGGCCGCCAACAGGGTAGCGCGGGCCGTGGCGGAAGACTCGCTGGTGCTGACGGGTGTGCCGGGCCTCTCGTTATGGACGGGCAGTAACGTGCTGGGCCATTCACGCCATACCGCGCCCCTGGGAGAGCCGAGGGCGGCGTGGCCGCAACGCTACTTTGCACTAGGCCCGTGGGTGGCAGCCAGCCCCAGCGACCGTTATCTGCTTCACCTGGACCGTGAAGATGAGTCCTCTGGAGGTGCCGCCTCCCTACCCACGTACAGCCTCTACTCTACTCCGTTCCGCGCGAGGCTCCCAGGCGATGGCGGCGAGACCACCCGCCTGCTGTTGAGCACGCCCCTCACGCCCGAGAGGTGGCTCTCCTCCGTTTACATGCTGCCGGAGGGTAAGACGCTGCTGTCGACGGTGCCGCCCAGGGGCAGCGACCAACCCGGCCTATATGCCTATGACTTGCAGACAGGCGAGCACATCCTGGCTGTCCCAGGCGCGGTAGACCTCTGGCGGCCCGGTTTCTACACCCTGCAACCCGAAGTACCTGGCCTCCAGCCCGTCGCAGGGCAGTAGGCTGCTCGAGGCGTCGTCAGGGCAGTTTCGATAGCTCGGTGATAGACAGGTTGGCCCACGAGCCGCCGGGGTCGAAGTCGAGGACGCGGGTGTACTGCTCCCTGGCGTCGGCGTAGCGTTCCAGTTGAGCGTAGACCCTGGCTAGGTGGTAGCGGTAGCGGGGGTTGTCGTGCTCGCGTGACACCGCCTCTTCCAGCGCGGATAGAGCCTCCCTCGGCCTCCCGCACAGGGCCAAGGCCCAGCCTACCGCGTCGAGCAAGGCCGGTTCGTCGGGGCGGGCGGCCAGCGACTCCTGGGCGGGTGCCAGGCCCCTGGCGCAACCTTCGCCTGTTATGTCAATATAGAAGAGGGCCAGGGTAAGCTGGGCGTCCGGCTCTCCCCGTTGCGCGCCGAGGCCCTTCTGTATCGCTGCCGCCTGGAAGAAGGCGTCTTCTGCCTGCCCGTACTCCCCGCGCAGCCTGTGGTACTCGCCCCGGAGCATGTAGGGGGTGGCGCTCGTGGGTTGCAGGCCCTGTAATGTGTCTATCTTCTTCAGGGCGTCGTCCCACTGTCCCTTTTGCATATAGGCTTGCGCGAGCGCGTTGTGCGGTAGCGGCAATTCCGGCTCTAGCGATATTGCGGTCTCAAGCTCTGTGATGCCCGCGTCTACCTCCCCTGTGCCGACAAGTGCCAGCCCAAGCTGGGCGCGCAGGCTGCCCGACTCCGGCTCCATACCGGCCGCACGAGCCAAATGACGCCTGGCAAGTCCCGGTTCCCCCTGCTGGAGGTAGGCATTGCCCCATATGGAAAGCCTTGCTACTTCGCCTTCATCGTCGCTACCCGGTCCGACGCTGCCTATTTCCTCCAACGTGCCCCTGATAGCGCCCACCAGCGTCTCGATCTCGGAGGGTGGAAGCCCCTCGCTGAGGCCTGGTACCCGTAGATCAGGGGTCGTGGGCACGCGCACCTGGGGGTCGAAACCTCCGGGCGTTGGAGTTGGAGAGGCTGAGACCTGGGGCACGCTGTCGAGGAGGCGGCGGGCGCGCGCTCCATCTGCGTGGGCAAGTAGCTGGGCCAGCTTTACCCTGGCGCTTAACCCGTAAATGTCCTCGCCCGCAGAGAGGTCTTCCAGCACGCGTTGGGCGGCATCCCATTCACCCCGCGACCAGTGGAACATTGCCGTGTTCCACATGGCCGAGCGTACGTCGGCTTCGATGCGGGTGATGCCACGGTAAGGTTCGGCAGCCCGCACGGCCCTGTTCCAGGCGGCTAGCGCGTCATCGGGCCGCCCGGCGGCTTGCAGCACGCGCCCCAACTGCGTCCACCCGGCGGGGAGCATATCGAGCCGCCCCGACTCGGTGACCAACCGGGCCTGCCGCTCCGCCCGTTCGAGGTCGCGCCGAGCCAGGTACGCGTAGGAGAGCGCCAGCCGGGCTTCAGGCTCGTCATAGATAAGCAGCGTATCCTCCAGCCGCTCCACGGCTCGTGTGTAACGCCCCTCATCGAGGAGGGCATAGGCTTGCCGCACCCGCATACGCCCCTCCACCTCCGGGTTGTTCCAGGCGCGGACGAGGACTAACGCCAACGAGGCTAACATGATCAGGCCCAGGAGGACCTCGCGTAATGAAGAACCGGGACCAAGTGCCTCTCCAGCCCCTGTGGAAGGAGTTCCGGACCGAGTATCAGCTAAGTCGTCTTGCACCACTCAGCCCTCAGTCCCCGGTCCTCATCACCCTATAGACGTTGTGGTGCTGGGCGGCTACCCGTTCGAGGGAGAAAAGGCGCAGCACGCGCTCCCTGCCTCGCTGACCTAGATGCATTCGTAAGGAGGGGTCGGAGAGGAGGCGGCGCAGGTGGGCTGCCATGCCTGCGCTGTCGCCTTCGCGGAAGACAAGCCCCGCGTCTCCGAGCACGGTGGGGATTTCGCCCGAGTCCGAACCGACCACGGGCACGGCGCACGACATAGCTTCTACCGCCACGCGCCCGAACTGCTCGCGCCAGTTGCTCCGCGTCTCGGAGGGTAGCACAAAGACGTCGGCGGCGTTCATGTAAGAGGGTAGTTCGGTGTTGTGCACCACGCCCGGCAGCCGCAACCGCGATTGCAGGCCCGCGTTTCGCGACGTGGCCTCTAGCTCGCTCTTGAGGGGTCCGCCGCCCGCCAGCACGAGGTACGCGTTCTCATGCTCCCCGGCCACTTGCTCGAACGCCCGCCAGAGCGTTAGCAGGCCCTTCTCCTCCACCAGTTTGCCCGCGTAGAGCAGCACCAGGGCGTCTTGCGGTATATCAAGCTCTCGCCGCACTGACTCGCGCCGGGCGGGGTCGGGAGCGAACGCGCAGGTGTCGGTGGGCAGGGGCACGACGCGCAAGGGGCCGCGATAGCCCTTGGCCCGCAGGGTGTGGGCTACGGTGGTGCCACACGCCAGGATCATGTCGGTGTTGCGGAAGCAGTAGCTCTCGAACAGGCGGAAGGGCAGCGGGTACTTCTTCTTGATGTTCTGCGCTGCGTACAGGAGCACGCGGGTGCGCGGCATGAAGAGGCGGCGCAGCAACAGCACGAGCGCTCCCATGAGCGTGTGGGCCTCTTCGTAGCAGTAGACGACGTCGGGCCGCAGCCGCAGCAGGTGGTAAAGGAGGCTGGGGAAGAAGTAGATATAGTAGAAGCCGGTAAAGACGGTGCGCGCCACAATCACCCTGAAGCGAGCGCCGGGCAGCGTCTCGGCACGCACCATTTGCCCCGCGCGCTCCGGCCAATGCCTGGGCAGCATGAGCGTCACGTCCAGGCCGGGATAGCCCGCAAGCTCCTGCACCGGCTTCTGGTACTCGGCCACTACCGCCGCGTGCCATATCCACAGCACCCTTAGTGGGAGTGTTGAGTGTTGAGTGTTGAGTGTTGAGTGTTGCGGTATGTCGTGTAGTGCTCTGCTGGGTTGGGATTGCATCATTTCATTTACAGGTTAATAGAATCATGCTGTCTTAGAGTACATTTCAAAACCGAGAAAGTCGCGCTACTATAGCAGTGTGTAGCACGAACGGCTAATAGGCGACTGATTTTCCATCGTGGAATACCTGACCATCAGCACCTTCTACCCAAACACGTACTTCGTCATCACCAATCCAAATATCAAGGGTGCCATAGCTGTTTACACCGTCTTGTGAAACAACCAAATAGAAGTCATTTGGCTGTAGTGGTTCAGCAATGTCGCCTGTAGGTTCAATCTGAAAACCCAGAGGAATCGAACGCTTGTTAGTCACTCTAATTACTTGAACGTGCCCGTTCTCTGGCTGGCTCTGCAAGCGCACAATGAAGTCACTAATATTTTCACTGGATGACATGGCTTCTCCTTCTCCCCACAGTGCTGCCTAGGCGTATTTTATACGACACGTCCGTACAGTTTTGAAATAGGCTCTTAGTCCCGTCATGCACTCAATCCTCAGCCCTCATCGCTTCCTCATACACTCTGAGGGTCTGCTCGGCTGTGCGCTGCCAGGTGAAGCGGGCGGCCTGTTGCTTGCCGCGCTCGGATAGTGCTTGCCGGAGGGCGGGGTCGGTCCAGGCGCGGACGATGGCTGCGGTGAGGGCGACTTCATCGTTGGGGGGCAGCAGAAGGCCACCGTCGCCCACCACTTCTCGTAGCGAGCCGCCGGACGAGGAGACCACCGGGCAGCCCACCGACATCGCCTCCAACGGGTCGAGGCCGAAACCTTCGTAGGCCGACGGGTAGACGAACAGGCGGGCGGCGGACATCAGGCGCGGCTTGTCGTCCTCGCTCACTCGGCCCAGGAACTTCACTGGTGAGTCGTTGCCGTCTAAGCCAAGCGCACGAGCCTCGGCCCTGACATTGGGCACGATACCACCCGGCTCCGGCACCCCGCCTCCAATAGCTAAGGTGGGCACTTCGCCGCCCTCCCTGCGCACCTGGTCTGCGACGGCACGCCAGGCACGCAGGAGGAGCGGCACGTTCTTGCGGCGGTCGAAGCCCCCCAGGTAGAACGCGTAAGCCTCCGGTAGGCCATGACGGGCGCGTACTTCCTCAAGCTCCTCCCGCGTGTAGTCGCGGTGTGGAGCCACACCCAGGTAGACAGTGCGGACCTTGCGCGGCGACACCTTTAGCACCTTTATAATATCAATGCGTGAGGCGTCCGAGTCGGCCATAATGAGTTGGGCCTTTTTGACCCCGGCTACCGCCAACCTCAAGTAGACGCGCATTTGCAGGGAGCCTTTGTAGCCCGGCACCACCCACGGTATCGCGTCGTGCGCGGTGACGACGGACGTCATTCCCCCTGTGGAAAGTGGCGCGGTGAGGTAGGGTGAGTGGAGCAGCGTCGCGCCTTGCCGCCTGGCCTCCCTCGTTACACCCCATTCCTCCCAGAGCAGCTTATCCAGGTTGGCACTCCTGCCTGACACCGGACCAACTGGCAAGGGACGCGCCCGGTGTGCGCTGAAGCCTGGCGGCGTGGGTACAGGCTCGTTGGAATTGGAAGTGGGAGCGGGCGGCAGCAGGAGGGAGAAGGTCGGGTTTTGGGTGGCCGCGTCGGGAGAGTAGGTATGCCCAGCGATCTCGGATAAGGTGGTCCAGAGGTGCCTGAGGTACTGTCCTGAGCCTGTGAGGGGTTGGTCCCAAAAGTAGCCGTTCAACGCGACGCGCATGGGGACATTATAGCGGATTTGGAAATTCCAATTTTCAACTGCGAATTTGATTTAGGCCAATCTGATAATAGTATAACTGAATCTTAGTGGCAGAGCCGGACCCCGTCATTTCGAACGCAGTGAGAAATCTCGTCCTTCACCCTGATGTTTCCTCCTTCTTATGGTACTGCGTGGCCGAAAGACAGGTGTTATTTAGGCGGTATGGGACGAGATTTCTTACTGCGTTCGAAATGACATAGGACGGGGCTTGGGTGCTCTTCTCAGGCTCCACATTAACCGGGTAGCTTCTAGTCATGCTGGTTCGGTACTTCGTTTTCCGTAATTCGGGGCGGGAGGACTGATGCCCTGTTGCTACTTCCTGCCTCCATGCTTGACGCTCATCCGCGAGGCTGGTATAGTCCGTGTGCATAGCAGCAGTGCCGGTATGGCGTGCCTTACTCGGTACTCGGTACTCGGTACTCGGTACTCGGCACTTACAACCGGGAGCAGCGTTGTGGCGGACAGCTACGGGTTCGGGGCGGCGGGGGGCGCGGAGCAGCAGGTAGAGCGACAGCTTGCCAGCTTTGCCTTTGTGCGGGAGGAGCGCGAGCGCGAGGTGCGCCTGCATTTTCGCGACGTGCCCGCGGGCGAGTTAGCCATGTCGTTCCGCCGTTCCGGGGCGGGTCTCATCAGCATGATGGGCGAACGCGCCAGGGTGGCCGCCATGCCTGCCGTCGAAGAGGACGTAGCCGCCTCACCGGAGGATGAAGCTCTTGCCGGAAGCCCACGAAGGCGGCGCAGGCCGCACTCCGGCGTCGGGACTATGCCACCCGGCGAGCTTACCGTGCGCTATTTCTACTCGCTCGGTGAGATAGTCTACACCATAAGCATCGTCGCCCCGTCGGGCGTGGTCCAGTCAGTAGCAAACATCTATCCAAACGCCGCCCTCCCCGAGCGCGAATTGCAGGAGCACCTGGGAGTGGTGTTCTTGAGTACCGAGTATCGAGTTCCGAGTTCCGAGTAAGACAACCTGCACTCGGCACTCGGCACTCGGCACTCGGTAC
>JALZHG010000291.1 GCA_030914045.1 Chloroflexota bacterium
TTCACCGAGCAGGAAGACATCCGGTCCTTCATCGCATTGAAAATCAATCTGCCGACGCGTCCGAAGCCCGTGGCGGTCGTCTACGCTGATTACCGCGAGGTGCACAGGTTTCGCCCACATGACGATCAATCCATCCGTCAGTTCGTCGGCCGCGCGGGGGTGATCCTTCAGCGCGCATGGCGATATGAGAAGGTGTTGAATCTCGGCGAAGAGATTAATCAGCAACCCGATCCGGAGACGTTGTTCTGGCTGCTCGACGGACGGATCAGGGACATTCTCGACTCGGGCGATCGTTTCACGCTCGGCGTTCTCGACCCGTTGACGGAAGGTCTGACGCGATATGTGAGCAATAAGGGTGAGGTGGTCAAGGATGAGCCAACACCGTTGACTCCGGCCGATCGCGCAGCAATTCTGGCGCGATCTGTGGCCCGAATCCTGAGTGACGGACAGCCTGAGGAGATTTTCGTCCCGTTGGTCTTTCGCGACATGCCATTGGGATTTTTTTCTATCGAGCAGGCGCGTGCCGATCCCTTCGACAACGAAGACCTGAGGGTTATCGAGCTCCTGCAGAATCATGTTGCAACGGCTCTGAACGGGATTCGGCTGTTCGCACTCCTGGACACGATCACCCACGTCGCAAAACAACTGCGCGAGGAGGTCACGACGCTGGACGCGTTCCGGGCTTACGCCGAGAACGTGCGCCGCGGCTCCGGCGCCGACGTGGTTCTCCTCTATCGCTGGCATCCAGAAGAGGGATTCATCGTTCCGCCGTTCGTCGCCGGCGAGCTCCTCCACCCTGAGTTCCAGCAGTCGACGCGGCCCGATCCGATGCTCGCGCGCGTAGCTCAGGTCGAAGAGGGGATCTTCTGTGAAGATGCGTCGACGCTTCTCCCACAGCTCGGCTTGGCAGCGCGGCGCGGGACGTTTCAGAAGCGCGAAGAGATCGTCTCCGCTGCGGCTATCCCTCTGCTCGTCGGAGAAACGGCCGGCGTTTTGTTCATCAACTACCGAAAGCGCCAGCAATTCGCCGGCCCGCACAAGCGCCTCATCCGCATTCTTGCCGCGTTCGCCGCAACCGCTCTGCAAAGCTCGCAGCGATTCGAACAGCGTGAAGGGCAGCGCACCCAGGAAATGGAGCTGATCCGTCGAGTCGATGCGGAACTGAACCGCTCGACGCGTCTCAACGAAGTGCTCGATACCATTTTGACTTTAGCGAATGGATACATCGGCGCCGACCAAGCCTCAGTCCTCCTCGCCGACGCGCAGGGAGAGACTTTTAAGCTCCTCGCCGCCATCGGCACCTCATCCAAAAAATTGGTAGGTTGGGAGGAGTCGATCGCAGGCTCCGGAGGGATTGTACGGTGGGTGTTTGAGCACGCTAAGCCCGTCCTCGCGCGAGATCTGAAAAACGAGGAGCCATGGAAGGACCTCTACGTAGGTGGCAAGAACATCCGCTCAGAACTAGACGTCCCGCTGATGGCCGACGACCGCGTAATCGGCGTGTTGAATTTCGAGAGCCGGCGCAAAGACGCATTCACGGAGCGGCAGAGAGACTTCATCCGAGACATCTCCGGCCAGTTCGTCTTAGCCATCAAACGTGCTCAGGACTATGAGTCTCGCGCGAAGGAGCTTGAGCTCTTCTGGGATTTCGCAAGGGCCACGGTCGGCCACTTGGAGATGGCGAAGCTGCTTGACGCCACGCTCGAGAAGACGGTCGGTACTGTCGGCGCCACGACGGGCGTGCTGCTGCTCTATGACAACATGAACGGCAGATTTTCTGTCAGGTCCGCCTACGGATACGATCGGCCCATCCCCGCGCACTACTATAGCGTTGCCGAGGGCGTGATCGGCAAGGCGGCGAAAGAGCTTTTTCGCGGCGATCCCTCCCCCTTCGTTACCCCCTCCGAGCGATGGCTCGTGGGCGGCAGCCGCTCAGTGATCGTTGCTCCGATCCGTCGCGAGCCGAAATTGCTGGGCGAGATCCTGCTGACCTGCAATTCGCCAGTGGGCTTCGGTGAGTCGACAGAGCGCATCACCGAGGTCATCGCCGGCATGATCGCAATCACGCTCGAAAACGCTGAGGAGTACGAGAAATCGGAGAAGGACCACGAGGCGCTGCACGCGCTGTCAAAGCAGGTGCTGCAGGTCGCGAGCGATCCCACGGAGGCCCTTCACTCCGTGGTCCGGCTTGCATTGACCCTGACCAATTCGACGCGGTCCGATCTCGATGTTTACGAAAACAACAAGCTGACCAGGACTTACTTCTGTGACATGGTCGACGGAGCGCCGTCGATGGTCGGCGAACGGAGTCTCGACCCGATGCCGCCCGATGTCGTTCGCGGCGTTATGCATCACGTAGCTACGACGCGCCTCCCGTATTACACGAAAGGCGACGCCCAGAATGATCCGCTGTACAAGCCAGGAATTCCTGGAATCCGCAGCGAGCTGGCTGTGCCGCTGCTCACACGAACGGGCGAGCTTCTGGGTGTTCTCAACGTGGAGAGCAAAGCCGTCAATGCGTTCGACAAACGCACGGAGCATCTCCTGGAACTGTTCGGCGATGCTGCGGTCATTGCGTTCGAGATCGCCCGCAGCCGAGAGATCATCAACGTGGCCATGCGCCTGGCGGAGATGCCGTACGAAAATTACAGCGCGGCGTGTGATCTCGTCGCCGACACTGCCGCCGCGCACTGCGGCAGCCTAGCCGTCGTCCGGCTTTACGACCGTCGGCATGACGAACTCGTGCTCATAAGCCGCGCCGGCCCGGGAAAACCGCCGTTCGAGCGCATCAAGGGCACCGACGGCTTGACTGGCAGGGCAATGCAGTCCGGAGAACTGCAATGCATCGACGATCTAGCAAATCCTCAGGCGGATACGCCGAAGATCGTGCTGTCGGACGACGCTACACGGTCGCTGCTGATCGTGCCGGTAATCGTAAACGGGGTGCGGTACGGAAGCGTGGGTCTCAGTCACCCGCAGCCATCTTATTTCGGCGAGCTAGAAAAGAGTTTCGTGCTTAGTTTGGCGCGCCTACTGGGCTCAACGCTGCAGCGCTTCGAGAGCCAGCGTCGGCAGATTAAGCAGAAGCGAAACGACATTTTGTCCGCCGCCGCACAGGACGCACTCGACCTCCATCACGACTTCAACAGCCTACGGTTTGTCTCGAGTCTGATCACACTTGCCCAGAACGCTCTCGATCGCAATGATTATGACCGTGCGCGATCGGAGTATGCCAAGGTGAACACAGTGGTTGAGAATGCCGTCGAACTGACCAGAGCGGTGCGCGACCGCATGGGCTCGATCCCAGAGCCAGTCAACCTCAATGTCAGGGACGTCATCAGGAAGGCCGTCGAGGATGCACGGGTGCCGCCTACGGTAACGGTGGTCGAAAACATTCCTGCCCATTGTCCGATGATCTTTGCCGATCCCTACGACGTATCCAAGATTCTCAACCACCTCGTGGCAAACGCCGTGGACGCGATGCAGGATCGGCGCACCCTGACTTTCACCGTTCGCGATGCAGCCATGCACGTCGAAATCGACGTGACCGACACCGGCTGCGGAATGGATCCGCAATTCGTCATCGATTTCGAAACGGCATCGCACCCGAAACCTGGCCATACCGGATGGGGACTGCGCAGCGCGTTGCGCCGCGCCGAGTTCAATGACGGGCGCCTCTTCGTGGCGCGGACTTCGTCCGAGGGCACGACGTTTACTTTACAGTTGCCCAAGGCAGCAGCACCTGAAGATTGGGAGACGAGTGTTGACCATGAGCCAACTCCTTCAAATCGCGTTGTATGACTGCGAACCGCGACGGGCGGCAGGGCTGGCGGCCGCGCTCCTCGCGTGCAACC
>JALZHG010000292.1 GCA_030914045.1 Chloroflexota bacterium
AGGAAGGTGTCCACATCGAGCATGGGTCGGTTCCTTTCCCTTCGGGATCGGGTGGCAAGCCGACTTTAGTGCGTGGGCACCTTCCACTCAAATTCAGCGTAGATAATTCACACCAAGCGTTTAAGAGGGGAACGCTCCGGGCACTCATCCGTGACGCCGGACTCAGCGTCGAAGAGTTTGTCCGGCTACTGAACGCGTAGCTCAGACCTTCGGGATACGCGGCGGGGCGGTGGACCACAGGAGTCCACGTCCTCTGGAGTCAGGCGGTACGCCCGGTTGCCGAGGTCGGAAGCCGCCGCTCCAACTTCGCGACCTCGGCGCGCTCTTCACGCACCAGCGACTCCACGTGGCTTGATTCTAGATTTCTGACCAGGTTGTTCCAGGTATGGGTAGCGTAGTAGATCGGTGCGTGATCCGTCAGAGAGTTTTCCGGAAGTTCTCTCTTCAACCGGAGGAGACCTCGATCGAACTCGTTCCTGAGCACCTCGCGCAGACCGTCCTTAGCTCTCTCCCACAGGCCGGGGTTATGATGGAGAACGCCCTCGTGGTCTATGTATTTCATGGCACCCACGTGGCGGTATGGACCGGGCAACGGAACCTTGGTGACGAGTTCATCGTTGTTTACGAAGCGATGGGTGTTGACGCGCAAGCCGGCAGCGAAGTCGCGGTCTCCTACGCGAGGCGAACCAAACGTATATAACCCTGCGACGTTACCGTACCGGGCGGCAGCGAGCGTGGCCAGTGCGGCCCCCAGGCTGTGACCGGTAAACCACACAGTTCGCCGACGGCCTTCTTCGTCGCAGACCTCGTCGAGATAAGACTCGAGGCCCTGGTGCTCGCCCGCCTGATCCTTCCACACCTCATCGAGGGCTTCTTTGAAACCTTGGTGAACGGAGCCACCGTGCCCGGAGTCCACCAGGTCGATATTCAGATCGGCCAGCCAGTCGGCGACGATGTAGTGGATGTCGCGTCCGTGTGCACCCTCCCGCTTGTGAGACTCCGACCCTCTAAACGCGACGATGACGAAATCATCGTTGTGGGCAACGCAGCACTGCGTACTCTCACCACTGAGGAACCTGACCTCCGGTAATCCTGCATCCCGAAAACGCGGTTCGGCAAATTGCGGCTCTGCGTAGGCCACGAAGGCTGCCTCTGCGAGCCACCAGGCGTTGATCATCTCGAACTCGTCGGAGGCGTGCCGGAAAGGATGGTTGTGGGAGTCTTCGAAGTAGGCGTAGTCCCTGTTTGGTGGTACGACGTTGCCGAGCGTATTCGGCGGGAGAGGCTTCTGCCTGGCTGCCGTTCGGAGCCTCTCTCCCTTCCCCGCCGTGACCGTCATCGTCGTCGCTTCCATTGTTCGCCTCCTTTCCTTGGTAGGGGGCCGGACTCTCGGAGCCCCGCCCGTTTACCGTCTCTGGAGAGCACCGTAATGGGCGGTGCTCTTGGGATTGCTCTTGGAAACGCTCTTATTCTCTCCTCGTCGCCGTTCGCCTCCAGAGCTGCTACTACTGCCCCACACCCTAGGGCGGGGCGGAGACTTGCACATCCGTAGCCTTACGTAATCGGAGAAGATGGAGGCGAACTAGTAAGGTTACGTAGACCAAATGAACTAGATAAAACTAACGCAAATGGACTACAGAGGGAGGATCGTGCACTGCTACTCGGCTCGCGCTCCTTCCTCGACTTCTCCTTCACGCTCTTGGTCTCCATCGCTGCTGCTCCTGGACGCCCTATGGCCACCAGTAAAGTGGAGATCCGAGGCAGGTACATCGGGCGAAGGACCACTCTTGCTCTAGGACTTTGGTCCAAGGCCGATCCCGCCCATTTTGCGCATCTCTCTCTATGGCAAGACGGCACACGATCTGGCTCCTTCACCCGGACTCGTAGTAGTGGAGTACTCGGCGATGCGGTTCTCATAGAGACGCTTCTTGAGCAGGACTGGCTCGCCGTCGGGTGTGATCGAGCTTCCTTTATGTGATGTCCGTCGGGTATACACTTGGCCGGTAGCAGGAGCGACCGCGGAGAGGAGACCGGCTATGAAGGTGCTCGTGGCGGGGGCGCACGGCAAGACGGCGCGGCGTCTGGTCAGGATGCTGGTGGATGACGGGCACGAGGTGAGGGGGCTGGTTCGCAAAGAGGAGCAGATGCCGGACGTCGAGGCGGATGGCGCCGAGCCCGTGCTCGTAGACCTCGAAGAGGAGGAGGTAGAGGGTGGCGTCGGAGTAGCCGTGGAGGGTTGCGACGCAATAGTGTTCGCCGCCGGTGCGGGGCCCGGGAGCGGCGCCGCGCGCAAGGAGACTATGGACTACGGGGGCGCCGCGAAGCTGATCGAGGCGGCACAGAAGCGTGGGGTGAGACGTTACCTGATGCTGAGCTCTATGGGCGCAGGCAACCCGGAGGGCGGTTCCGAGGCGATGCAACCATACCTGTTCGCGAAGGCCCGCGCTGACGAGCGCCTGATCAAGAGCGACCTCCAATACACGATCATCCGCCCCGGTGGGCTGACCAACGAGGAGGGGACTGGCAGGATCGAGGCGGCGCAGTCTTTAGGCAGGCGCGGACAGATCAGCCGCGATGACGTGGCCCGCACCTTCGCCGACGCGCTCGAAATGAGAAACACCTACGGCAAGACCTTCGTTACACCGCATGACATACCGGCGCTCACGTTGGTAGCGACGGCTGTCAAGTAGAGGGAAGCAGAGAACGTAAGAAGATAGGAGACGCAGCACGGGACGGTCCGACCAGAGATGGAACCCGCGCCACGGAACCAAGGGACAATATCAGAAGATCGTCGCGCAGAGATGAACCGCGTGTGTCGGCTACGGAACGCCTCTAAGAGCGACAGAGCGACCGTGACAAATACCTGGTTGGCTGTGGTGGGTTGTGCTGGCCTGAGATCGTCCATACTGATCAATGGGCCGAGCTGTTACTTCCTCGTATTCGATAGGACGTGTATAAAGATAGTGTCGGCCTGGACCCTGGGTGACAATCCAATAGACGGGCCTAAGATCAAAGTAGTGCAGAGCGGGTTGCTCGTCCCAGTAGGAACAGCTCACTCGTAATGAGCAGGGGTAAGCGGTTCTCAAGTCCGCTCGTCGGCTCTGTTTTTCGGCTTATCTAAGCGGACTACTCGGAATAAGAGAGGCTCCCAGTTCACCATCAGGGGCCTTTTGACACCACTCACGAACTCATCAGGTGGATAGAACGCAACTAGAGTTAGGGTGCGTTATCAGTCACAGCTCATCCGGCGAAGCGATGATCCATCAAGCGTACTGCGGCCACTTCAAGCAAGGAGATAAGAGCGCCGGTCTTAGGCGCATAATGAAGGTGTGCTCTACCAATAAAGGCGAACTAGAGGGTTGGGCGCGCGAGAACCTAACGACCAGAGTGAAGCGGTGCAGAAGTTGCATGTAGTGTTGAGGACGCTGGGAAGGAGGGTGAACCGAAATCCGATCTCTCACGGCACATTGCGGCATAGCTAGTTCCAAAGGTTCTCGGAAGGCCAAAACGAATAGGGCCGGGGCAGCTTGGGAGCCCCGGCCTGCTGGAGATTGGATTGGGTCAGGCTCTGATGTCGTTTTCAGCGAGCGTGAGATCCAAGAACCTGTCCCAGTTGGCGTCTATCTTCTGAGCCATCGCCTCATCGTCGGCGCGGTTCTGACGAGCCACCTCCGCCGTCTCTGTGTCGCCGGCCCTCTGCGCCAGGCGCTCCAGGAGCTGGTAGGCGGCTATCTCCATGTGTTCGCTGACGTAGCCATCTCTTGCGTTCTTACCCGCTTGATCCCCCCGCACCTGATCGGCTGCCCCCTTCAACAGGGCGGTGGCGATGGTCTGCGC
>JALZHG010000104.1 GCA_030914045.1 Chloroflexota bacterium
TCTTTGGGCCGCACTCTACCATAATAAAAGTGAAACATCCAGGTAGAGGACGAGATTTCTCACTGCGTTCGAAATGACATGGCGGGGGCTTAGTCACAAACAACTACCAGGGAACATAAAGGTGCGACGCGAAAGATGAGGATTGCAAACGAAGAGGCCACTCAGTAAGAGTGGCCTCTTGGCTATCTATAACTTGTACAGGCTCAGTCCTCAGTCCTCATTACTCCTATTGCCCCTGGCGGTTCTTGAACTTGGGGAAGAGGAAGGGCGGAATATCGAGGTCGTCGCCGCTCTGGGGCTGGACCGGCTGGCGCGGGTTGTTGGGGTTCGGAGCGCCAGGGTTCTGCGTGTTCGGGTTGGTAGCCCTGGGCTGTTGAGCGGGCGTATTGTACTGCGGAGCCTGGTTCTGGTTGCCCGTGCCGTTGCCGGAAGGCTCGGCGGGCTGCTGCATGGGCTGTCCCTGCTGGTAGTTGCCCTGGTAGCTCGGCTGTTGCACGGGCTGAGGAGCCGGTTGCTGCTGAGGCTGCTGTTGAGGCTGAGGCTGTACTTGCTGTTGCTGTGTGAACCCGCTGTAATAAGCCGACTCGCGAGCGCCGTAGCCGGGACGCATCTCCACGCCGCGCCGGACCGAGTCGAAGCCGGTAGCGATGAGGGTGATCTTCACGTCGCTGCCCATCTCAGGGTCGATGACCGCGCCGAAGATGATGTTGGCTTCGGGGTCGGCAGCCTGCTGGATAACGGAGGCCGCTTCGTGCACCTCCAGCATACCCAGGTCAGGGCCGCCGGTAACGTTGAACAGCACACCCTTCGCGCCTTCGATGCTGATTTCGAGCAGGGGCGACTCGATGGCCTGCCGCGCGGCGTCGATGCAACGGTTGTCGCCCGTGCCCCGGCCGATAGCCATGAGGGCGGAGCCTGCAAGCTGCATGATGCTTTTCACATCCGCGAAGTCCAGGTTGATGAGGCCCGGTTCGGTAATCAGGTCGGAGATGCCCTGGATGCCCTGGCGCAGCACGTCGTCAGCGATACGGAAGGCTTCGTTCAACGTAGTCTTCTTGTCCGCGATCTGGAGGAGGCGGTCGTTGGGGATCGTGATGAGGGTATCGACCTGCTCTTTGAGGTTGTTCAGGCCATCGTCGGCGGCGAGGCGGCGGCGGGAACCCTCAAACGTGAAGGGCTTGGTGACCACACCCACGGTGAGCGCGCCGATTTCGCGAGCGATTTGTGCGATTACAGGGGAAGCGCCTGTGCCCGTGCCACCACCCATGCCCGCGGTGATGAACACCATGTCGGCACCCTTCAGCACCTCGAACAGCTCTTCGCTGGTCTCGTCGGCGGCGCGACGGCCCACGTCGGGGTTACCACCGGAGCCTAACCCCTTGGTGAGCTTGTCACCGATGCGGATGCGAGTGGGTGCCTCGGAGTGCATCAGGGCCTGGGCGTCAGTGTTGACGGCGATGAAGTCCACACCTTTGACACCGGCCTGGATCATACGATTCACGGCGTTGGAACCACCACCACCCACGCCAATCACCTTGATTTGCGCGTAGTTCTCAGCGGGAAGTCCGTTGTCACGCCCGGAACCATACTGAATGTGCACCGGCCTATTAGGGTTGTTGTTCATAGGCGGAAACATGTCCAATCCTCCTCTTCCCCGGTTGCTCTTTGCGCCCGTACGCGGTACACCGTACGCCGTACGGGCCATATATGCAAACGCTTTCACGCAGCGTAAGGCGTGACAAAAGCGTGCGTTTGCGGTGCTAATTACAGTATCCCCTACCCCTGTAGCGAGTTATGCCGCGGCGTAAACCGGCAAGATGAGCTTCATTATTATGTGGGTTGCCCAAAAAGAGCGGGACTAAGGACTGATAATACACCATCAGAGCGCGAAGTTCAAGGTATTTTGGTGCTTATTCGGCCTATTTTGCGCAAATTGGCAATGACTCACCCCAGATTGTACCTCTTAACCCCTGGGCATGAACTTGTTTAGCCAATCAGCCAATACGCTTCTGCTCGAACCTCTTTCCTTGGAATTGCCGTTTTTCTCCTCCAGAATCGGCATATTTACCGCGCTCGGCTTCATGCCCCAGAGGATAAGGCCGACGCTGGTAGCATATGCCGGGCTGTCGAACACGTCGGCCAGGCCCCCTATCCTGCGGGGGTGGCCCGTACGTACCGGCAACCTGAGCTTGCCCGCCGCCAGCGCCTCGATGTTCGACATCTGGGCCACGCCGCCGGTGAGCACCATGCCCGCAGGCAACAGGCCCTCGTAGCCGCTGCGCCTGATCTCGTCGCCCACCATGCCGAATAGCTGGTCGAGACGCGCAGCCATCACCTCGTTCAATTCGTCACGGCTGATATGTCGTAGATTGCCCTCGAAGGTCTCCGCCTCAAGCATCTCGCCTTCGTCAAGGCCTGCTTCCTCGGCGGCGGTAGCCATAAGCACGTCTACCGGCAGGGGCACGCCGTGTCCGTTGCCGTTCCCGTTACCCGACACCGCTGTCAGCCCGTTTCGAGAGGGCACCCTGCCGAGGCTTGCGGCCTTCGCCTCGCGCTGGGCGTAGCGGCTGCCGCCAGGGGCAATCGCCATGCCGTACTGCAACTTGAGGGTCTCGGCTGACTCGTAGGGGATGTTGAAGACGATCACCAGGTCGTTGGTCAGGTGCCAGCCGCCTATGGGAATCACCTTGCTGTGCCACACCGAGCCGTCGGCGTAAATAGCTACGTCGGTGGTGCCGTGCCCGATGTCGACCAGCACCACGCCCATGTTCTTCTCTTGCTCGGTGAGCACGGCTTCCGCGGAGGCCAGGGGCGAGAGCACCAGGTCGTCCACCTCCACGTCGGCCTTCTGCACACACCGCACCAGGTTCTCGCGCACGTTGTTCGCGCCCGTGACTACATGCGTCTCCACGTCGAGCCGGAAGCCTGAGAGGCCAATCGGGTTCTGTATGCCGTCCTGGCCGTCCACCGTGTAGGTGCGGGGTATGACGTGCAGCACGTCACGTCCAGCCGGTATCGCCATAGCGCGGGCCGCGTCTACCGCACGGGCCACGTCGTCCTGGCCGACAATGCGGTCGGGGTTGGACACCGCCACGAGTCCCCGGCTGTTGCTGGAGGAGATGTGGTTGCCGGAGATCGACACGTAGGCCGAGAGTATCCTGCACCCCGACTGGCGCTCGGCGGCTTCGAGCGAGTGGGCTATGGAGGCGCTGGCCTTGTGTATGTCGGTGATCATCCCCTTGCTGATCCCCTCCGAGGCCACGGCCCCCACCCCAAGCACGTTGAGGCGATTGCCCGGCCCTGCGTCCGCTTCGGCCACGATGGTGCAGACCTTGTTGGTGCCTACGTCGATGCCGACGATGATCCTGTCGTTATTGGGCATATGCGTGCTCGACGGAGCGGGGTCTTTAGGTGGGTGAAAGTTACAACAGCAATGCACGGTTCAACATAAGTTGTTGAGCCAACATTACAATTTTAGGTGCCGGTTGGGCGGCCCAAAGACCTTTATCGCGTCTCCTCCTCCTTCGTATCTGAGGAGACCATTCTACACCCGTGGACCCTATTATACTCTGCTTTCCACCTTATTGTGGAAAGTTTTCCATAACGGCTAGTTGTATCTGCCGCTTGTATCCATAAGTTGTAGCTTGTTGTGAGCCTTACCTGCTGCTCCCGAAACGGGCGTTCTAGGAAGTCGTAATCAGCAGAAGCCATCTCACATAGGTGGGGCCTAATAAGAGCACATCAGCCCCGCCTTGTCATTTCGAACGAAGTGAGAAATCTCGTCCCTCACCACCTAAGCCTCGCCTTTCTTGCAGCTACAGAGTTCCGTAAGAAAGAGGAAACATCGGGGTGTAGGACGAGATTTCTCACTTCGTTCGAAATGACAAGGTCCGACTCTGCTCCCCGTATTGGGTGATATCACTTGTGGAACAAATTCCAGGTTCTAAGCACCTGGGGATGGACTGCGACGTGGTTGGCGGCGGCCTGGAATTGATACGGTTGTCTTCACGCAGCGGGGTAGTCGGGTTGGGACTGCATTTCGGCTAGCTGTTGGATGTGCATGGCGGTGTGTATGGCATCGAGGAAGAGCCAGCCGTGCGGGGTGAGGTCTTTGAAGATACCGAGGCTGGCGGTGGCGGCACCTGCTTGCTCGTCGGGGAGGCTGTTGACGTAGTTGAGGAAGCGTTCGGTAGTGGCATGGAGCAGGGACACGGCCTCTTCTATGGGGATGCCTGTCCAGCCGCCACCGCCCAGCATGTTGCGGTTCTTGCCGGTGGTGGATATACCTTGCGGAGGTCGTGGGAAGTCGGGGCGGGGGTGACCGAGGGCGCGACTGATGCCCCACCAGTGGAAGGCTATGCCGCTCGCCAGGTGGGTCACGATCTGGGTGGCATCGAAATGCTCCTCATCGCCGCTGGAGTCCCAGCCTTCCGGTGGACCGGGCAGCCGGTAGGCGAGCTGTGCCGGGGTCATGGCGCGCACCATGCGGGTAATCTCGTCCACGTTCTGCCGGAGGAAGGCGCAGAGGTCGGCGCGGCTGAACTCCTGGGCGGCGCTGTTGACAGAGGTGTCGCCCGCCGCGAACAGGTCTACGTAGTGGTGAATGTCGCTGAAATGCAGTTCAGGCATTGGGTTTCCTCCTGTTGCCAGTAGCTATTCCAATTATAGCAGCGTTGAACATGGGCGACAGAGCCAGACTCGGTCATTTCGAACGAAGTGAGAAATCTCGTCCCTCACCTTCCAAAGTTGTATTTTCCCTTCAGCCACACAGTACCATGTAGCAAGAAGACACATTCCGGTAGAGGACGAGATTTCTCACTCCGTTCGAAATGACAAGGCGGGGTCTGGGTGCGCGTCCCCAGATTCTCCATCATCGAAGCTATGGCTATTGTAGTTCCCCCAGACGGTCCATTGTCACAGTCAGGGCGGCAACCGCCGCGGTCTCGGCCCGAAGCACGCGGGACCCCATTTTTACCACTTGCACCCCCTGTTCCCTGGCGAACTCCTGCTCTTCGGGCGAGAAGCCACCTTCGGGGCCGATGAATAGAGCTATCGTGCTGGCTGCAGAGGTGGTGTTGGCGAGAACTTCGCTCAGCGACCGCTCTCCCGTGACCTCGGGGAGCAGCACCAGGTCTGGCGTTGACGTTTGCTCTACCGCCTGGCGGACGGCTTGTTGGAAGGGTACGGGCATGGCGAGCGCGGGCAATACACCTCTGCCGCTCTGCTCGACCGCCTCCTGGATGATACGCTCCCAACGCTCGGAACGTGCGGCAGCAGTTACGCTACGGGCGGCCACTACCGGCACGAACTGGGAGGCCCCTAGCTCGGTGCACTTTTGCAAGGCCCACTCGAACTTCTCCGACTTGTTGAGCAGCGACAGGTACATCACCACCTGGCACCGGGGTTCGGTGGCGACCTCATACTGCTCGACTATCCGGCCGTACACTTCCCCTTTGCCAAACTCGGCAAGCGTAAGGTGGTATTCGCGGCCACTGCCGTCGAACACGGCTATATGGTCGCCGGGGCGCATGCGGAGCACGCGGCGTATCTGTTCGTAGGTTGGGCCTGTGAGTTGGATGTTGCCATCTCGCGGCCTGATGTGTGGTACGTAGAATCGGTGCATACCGGGCATGTGCTCATGTGTAAAGTGTTAGTGGTCGGGTGTGGAGGTCTGCACGCCCCTGGAGGCGCGGGAGGTCGGGTCGCCCGCGGGGCCGTCGCGGTCGAAGCGGCGGCGGGATATGTATACGGCGATAGCTGCCAGCACCAGGGCCATCAGCACCATCACCAGCAGCTTGACGAGCGGCGATACGAAAGTGGTCTCGCTGTTGATCATACCCACCAGGCCGAACGTGCCACAGAGCACCATGTAGATGAGCATGACCTGACCGTGGCTCAGCCCCATGTCGTGCAGGCGATGGTGCAGGTGCCCACGGTCGGCGGACACGGGCGAGCGGCCGCGCATGAGGCGGTAGACGATCATGTAGAAGCTGTCGAGCAGGGGGATGCCCAGCACCAGGAGAGCCGCCGCAAGCTTGGCCCCGCCTATGAGCGAGATGATAGCCAGGGTGAAGCCGAGGAACATCGCACCGGAGTCGCCCATGAAGATGCGCGCCGGGTGGATATTATATGGTAGGAACCCCAGCACGGCGGCGGCAAGCAGCAGAGGTACGTAGGCCAGGGTGACCTGCTCCACGCTCACGGTAAGCACAAACAGCACCAGGCAGGCGACTACGGTTACGCCCGCCGCCAGCCCGTCCAGGCCGTCTATCCAGTTGATGGTGTTTGTAACCCCCGCGATCCAGACGACGGTGAAGATGACGGCGAGAGGCAGAATCAGGTTGATAGTGTCACCCATTGGATCAGGGCCCAAAAAGGGCAAGGTCATACCTCGGAAGGGGTTCTGTATGCTAGTGGCAAAGACCCCAGCACCCTGGTCGTAGTGCACAGTGCCTTCAGGATCGCAACCGGCAGGCGTGCAGTTGGGGCCACCGGGTATGAGCAGACTGGGCACGACCATCAAGAAGGCCACACTAAGTTGCCAGACGAGCCTGGGTAGTGGCTTAAGTCCTTTCACGTCGTCAACGGCCATGACGAGCGCGATAAGACCTCCCCCCAGCAACATAAGCAGCACCCTGCCACCCTCGAAGCGTGCGTTGTCACCAGGAAGGAATGGCCCACGCAGGGGGAAGACGAAGGTAAGGAGCACGCCCACCGCGAAAGCCGCATAGATGGCAAGCCCCCCCAGGCGGGGCACGGGCACCGTGTGGACCCTGCGAGCCTCCCCCGGCCTATCCACCCACCCCACACGCAACGCCGCCCAGCGCACCAGGGGAGTAAGCCCCAGCGAGAGCGCGAGCGTCACGCCAAACAGCAATATCATTGTGGGCAGGTGAGACAAGGGGTTCTCCATTTGGGAATTAGGATTTCGGATTTCGGATTTGCTGGATACCTACCAAATCCGAAATCCGAAATCCTAATTCCCAAATCCGTCTACGACGTTCCGAACTGGCGGTCGCCCGCGTCACCGAGGCCGGGGACTATGTAGCCGACGTCGTTGAGGTGGGTGTCTACGGCGGCGACGTGGATGGGTACGTCGGGGTGCTCGCCGTGTAGACGCTCTACGCCTTCGGGGGCGGCAATCAGGCCTACGAACTTTATCCTCTTCGCGCCCCATTCCTTCAGGATTTTTACGGTGGCGGTAGCCGAGCCTGCGGTGGCTAGCATCGGGTCGAGCACGATGCATAGGTCCACCGTAGGCTGCACCGGGAGCTTGTTGTAGTACTCAACGGGTAGGAGGGTGCGGTGGTCGCGGTAGAGTCCGATGTGCCACACCTGGGCGGTGGGTATCAACTCCAGCGCGGCGTCCACCATGCCGATGCCCGCGCGCAGGATGGGCACGAAGCCGATGCGGTCGGCAAGCTTGCAACCCTCCATGGTAGCGAGTGGTGTCTCCACGTCCATCGCGACCGTTTCGAGGTCCAGGGTGGCTTCGTACAGGAGCAGCGTGGTGATCTCCCGCACTACCTCGCGGAACTTCTTTGGCTCGGTTTTGACACTCCGCATCAGGGCCAGCTTGTGCTGTATGAGCGGGTGGGTAGAGACGTGCACCTGGTTCATTTGTTTAGCTCTCGTGAGTGGACGATGGACGATGGACGATAGACGAGGGGACTTGGGGTTATGACTCGATCCCCGGCACAGGGAAGTGGCTGCAAAGCTCAAGCACTTCGGCGGATACGCGCTCTTTCACCTCGGGGTCTTCGGGGGCGCGGAGCACTTCACCGATGAGGCGGGCTATGGCGTCCATCTCCGGCTCGCGGAAGCCACGGGTGGTGACGGCGGGCGTGCCGACACGGATGCCGCTGGCTTTGGCGGGCGGCTGCGGGTCGTAAGGGATGGCGTTCTTGTTGACGGTGATGCCTACCTCGTCCAGGGCTTGTTCGGCCACTTTGCCTGTGAGGCCGAGAGGCGACACGTCCACCAGCATCAGGTGGTTGTCGGTGCCGCCGGAGACGAGGCGCAGGCCCGCGCCTTCAAGCCCCGCTGCCAGGCGCTGGGCGTTGGTGACGATCTGGCGTTGGTACTCGTGGAAGCCGGGTTCCAGGGCCTCTTTGAAGGCGACAGCCTTAGCCGCGATTACGTGCATGAGCGGGCCGCCCTGGATGCCGGGGAAGACGCTCTTGTCTATCTCCTTGGCGTACTGGGCCTTGCAGAGGATCATGCCGCCACGAGGGCCGCGCAGGGTCTTGTGCGTGGTGGTGGTCACGAAATCGGCATAGGGCACGGGCGATGGGTGAATCCCGGCGGCGACCAGGCCCGCGATGTGGGCCATGTCCACCATAAGCATCGCGCCGCACGCATCGGCTATCCGGCGGCACCGCTCGAAGTCAATCACGCGTGGGTATGCGCTGGCACCCACCACCAGCATTTTGGGCTGCTCCTCTATAGCCTGCTGCTCCAATGCGTCGTAGTCGATGCGCTCGGTCTCGCGGTCCACGGCGTAAGAGGACGCCTGGTAGAGCGCGCCGGAGAAGTTGATGGTGTAGCCGTGGGTGAGGTGGCCGCCGAACGCCAGCCCCATACCGAGGATTTTGTCGCCGGGCTTGAGCACCGCCATGTAGGTAGCCATGTTGGCCTGCGCGCCGGAGTGGGGCTGCACGTTGGCGTGCTCGGCTCCGAATATCTCCTTGGCGCGGGCGATGGCAAGGGTCTCAGCCACATCCACGTGCTCGCAGCCGCCGTAGTACCGCTTGCCTGGATAGCCCTCGGCGTACTTGTTGGTGAGCACTGAGCCTTGCGCTTCTAGAACGGCGCGGCTGACGTAGTTCTCGGAGGCGATAAGCTCAATCTTGTCGTGCTGCCGCCGCTTTTCGTCCTCGATAGCCTGCCATAGGTCGGGGTCGGTCTCGCGCAAGGGCCGGTCAACGGGACGGTGGGAGCCAATTTCTTGCGGGTCGAGGGGAAGCGTGGTATACATTGGCGTTACTCCATCTGGTGAGTTACGGGGGGGCGGGTTTGAGTTATGAGTTTTGAATTTTGAGTGTTGAGTTTGGCGTGGAGTTGTGCGGGCGCATGGGGTGCTACTCGTCTCTCTTTGCCGCGCTATTATACACCTTTAGGTGCGGGGCGGCTAATGTGTGCACGGTAGAGAAAGGGGCCACAAGGGGCGCGGCGGTACTGGTCGGGGCGGCGGTAATTGACCGGAGTCGGTAAGTGACGAAGCGTGGTCGCCAGACGACGCCCGTCGATTGAAGAGGCGGTAGTAGACGTAGTGTGGTCGCCGGCCGACGCCCGTCGATTGAAATCGAGGGCTACACTTTGCAAAGTCCCTCCGGGACTAATACATCTTATGAGTTCACAGGAGATGCTTGGAGAAGTACCAGTCTGCCTATGCAGACTTTGCAAGGTGTAGCCCTTGATTTCAATCGACGGGCGTCGGCCTTCGCACTCTCTAACCAACGCACTACGAGGGGTCTAAGCTAACCAACACACTACTGTGAGTCCCGGCTAACAAACACACTATGATGGGTCCCGGTCCTAGTCACTTAGGACTGCTCACGCGTGAGGTACTCACACCGGGGTATGCGACACTTAGCAAATAGGGCACCTTACTACTAAAGTGTTAGCCGAAAAATAACACCGACAATAGCCCGTTTGGGACATCAATTGAGCATGGGAGGTCTGCTATAATGAGCAACACATCGGCTGAGAACGTGGGTGGCGCGCAGGAGCACGGCGAGTTGAGCGTGCTGGTTACCGGCGGCGCGGGGTACATTGGCAGCGTGGCCGTCGAGATGCTGGCGGACGCCGGGTACCGGGTGGTGGTGTTCGACAACCTCATCAAGGGGCACAAGGGGGCAATCGATCCTCGTGCTACCTTCGTTGACGGGGATATCGCTGACCTGCCGCTGCTGGAACGGACGCTCAAGGAGCATCATGTTGACGCGGTGATGCACTTCGCGGCCCACTCGCTCGTGGGCGAGTCGATGGAGAACGCGGTCAAGTACTTTACTAATAACGTCACGGCGAGCGTCACGCTGGTCGAGGCCATGATACGCGCCGGGACCAGGATGCTGGTCTTCTCGTCAAGCGCAGCTACGTATGGCATGCCGCGGAGCAGTCCGATACAGGAAACGGACCCCACGGCTCCCATCAATCCGTATGGCGAGTCGAAGTTGCTCTTCGAGAAGATGCTGCGCTGGTTCGATGAAGTGCACGGGGTGAGGTTCGTGTCGCTGAGATACTTCAACGCGGCGGGGGCCTCGGAGAAGTACGGGGAGGTGCACGACCCGGAAACGCATATCATACCGATTGTGTTGCAAGTAGCATTGGGCCAGCGGCCCCAGGTACAGATATTTGGAGGGGACTACGAGACGCCGGACGGCACGGCGGTGCGCGACTACATACATGTGATAGACCTGGCGCAGGCGCACATTCTGGCCCTCGAATGGCTGGCAGGTGGGGGCGAGAGCCAGATATTCAACCTCGGCAACGGCTCCGGCTTCTCGGTGCAAGAGGTGATCGAGACGGCCCGCAAGGTGACCGGGCACGAGATACCGGCGCAGGTGGGGCCAAGAAGGGCGGGCGATCCCCCGGTGCTGGTGGCGAGTTCGGAGGCTATAATCTCGACGCTGGGGTGGAAGCCTCGGTACGCCGGACTGGAAGATATTATCGGCACGGCGTGGAAGTGGCACCAGAGCCACCCGCTTGGTTACGAGCAAGACGCGTGACGAGTTGTTAGTTGTTAGTTGTTAGTTGTTAGTTGTTAGTGGCGTGTGGTGGAAAATGGCGCAACACATCGTGGTTAGCGATACAATCACAGACAACCAATCCTTTATGACTGGAGCCCACATAGTGGCTAGAGAGCTATCGTTCGCAGATAGATTCGGGCGGGACCCGGCGGTGTTGACTCGCTCACCTGGGCGGGTGAACCTGATCGGGGACCATACGGATTACAACCAGGGGTACGTGCTGCCGACCGCCATTGACAGGCACACCAAGCTCGCGGCGGCCCCACGCACGGACCGGACGTTACGCGTCTTCTGCGAAGCCTTCCAGGAGGAAGTGCTGATAGACCTCGACGGGCATATAGGGTTGTTGGGCGACAGCACGCACTGGTCCAACTACGTGCGCGGAGCGGTCTGGTGGCTGCGCGAGCACGATTACACCTCGGTGGGAGCCGACGTGCTCGTCTGGGGCGACCTGCCGGTGGGCGTCGGCATGGCCTCGTCCGCTTCGATGATAATGGGCGTCATGGCTACGCTGGCGCAGCTATCGGGCTGGAACGTGCCGAAGGACGAGATGTCCCGCGCCGGGCAGAAGATCGAGACTGAGTTCCTGGGGGCTATCAACGGCATGGTGGACGAGATGGCTATCGCCCACAGCGAACCCCGCACCGCCCTGCTCATCGACTGCCGCTCCTCCGGCATTACCACGGTGCCCTTCAACCCGGCGGCTGCTGGGCTGGCGTTGGTGATTGTGAACAGCGGGCTGTCCCGCGACGACAACAACGCGGTGCTAGCCAAGCGGCGGCGCGAGTGCGAAGCGGCGTTGGGCGCGCTCAAAGTCATCACCTACAACCTGGAATTGCAGTCGCTGCGAGACATTACCCAGGACACGCTGCACAGCCACGGTGGTAAGCTCTACCCCACCCTCTACAAGCGCGCCAGGCACGTAATCACCGAGAACGAGCGGGTGTTGCAGACGGTGGTGGCGCTGTCGATGAACGATTTCCAGACGGCGGGCAGGCTCATGAACGAGTCGCACGAGAGCCTGAAGAACGACTACGAAGTAAGCAACCTCTTCATGGACAGGCTGGTGGAACTGGCGCACGAGACCGATGGCGTGGTGGGTGCCCGCATGTTCGGGCAGGGCTTCGGCGGCTGCACGGTGAACCTGGTGCAGAACACGGCCATTCGCGCCTTCGACCGCAACGTGGTGCGCCGCTACACCGAGGAAACGTCCCTCAAGGCCGAGACCTACGTGGTGCGCCCGGCGGGGGGGCTTGAGGTGGACGTTTTATAAGAACATGATCGCGTAGTAGATAGATGAACTTGCGAATTCACTATTGTAGCGCGGAGATCTGCGCAGTCCTAACTTCAAAATAGCTCCGGGCTAATGAAGTAGAAAATTCAAGCTGCATGACCTACAAGGATCTACTATGGAGGCTATCTATCACTTCCCGCGCCACTTCCCTAGCCGATTTTAGGGAGCCTTCTATCCAGCCTTGATCACGTGAGTAGCTCTCCCCACAAATGTAAAGCTCAGTATCAGAGAACGGTTTGCGCACGCGTCTAGCTATTTCCCAAGCTTTGAAGCCAACCTGCCAAGTATGCCAACCCGCGCCTGCTTTACGTTCCCAATCCATGTAGACTCCAATAACAGGCTCAGGAATCTCGTATGGTGGAACCCCGTGGATCTGAGCCAACTGTTGCCGTATATCGTCGATCATTCGCGTAGATGTTCCGTATCTACCATTGATGTGTAGCAGATCGTCTTGCTCTTGGCGGCTCATCGAATTCCAGTCCACCGGTTGACGAAAATGGGGCGGACCTTCCTCGAATGCGCTCCAGTACTCTACGAAGCGATCATCACTATAGCCCATGACAGTAACCCAATCTCGTTTGCTTCTGGCGCGCTGCCAGCCGAAATAGTAGACTTGCCTAAGCGGGAGATCCGTGAAGACCCTGCCACTCTCTCCACCCGGCACGTCATACTTTGACCACCAGGGAGATTCATAGATCAGTGAAACCTTGAAGAGGGGATGAGGTTGGACAGCTGATAGGCACTCTGCCTTGAATTTGCGCCACCCAGGGTGATCCACATATAACTTTTCAAGCGGTCCTCTCGGCAACGCTAGTATTACGCGCCTGGCTATCACTGCTGTCATTTCCCCGCTTTCAGTCTCGAATTCGAGCCGCCACTTAGAACCGCCATTGAGTGGAGTCAGACGTGTAAGGCGGTGCTTGAGCGCAAGTTTAATCCCACGTTTCCTTATCCGCTCCTCCAATCGGCGGGGAAGTTCCTGGAAGCCGTCACGCAGAGTAAACCATTTCTGAGTAGGATCGAAGTCCTTTGCAAACCACCATGCCGCCTCTGCGGCATTCCAGTTACTGGATATAGATTCATAACCAAAAGCATCATGAACTAGCTGGTAGCCTTCACTACTTAGATATCTTTGCAAAATATTCCAGAAGCCAAACATGTATAGCGGCTTGCCCGAAAGTTGCCCGTATTCCTGAATAAGTTGCCAATAGTCATCTGAAAGTATCTTCCAGTTTCCAATACTGAGATTAAGCTTTTCGATGCGGGTGACCACGGATGCGGCTTGCTCCCGTGTAAGTGCGGGGAAAGTTAGATCTTTGAGCGTACGCTTTATCGCTAGCTGAACAAGGCCATCCGGAGAGTTCCCAACTGCTTGCTCATCTATTGTTAGAGCATAAGGAAAAGAGAGAGCGGTACCGCAATGACTGCAGATACCGCTCTTCATGCCACGCGCAGACATCCTTAGCCCACGAAGAAGGAAGGACGTAGACTCCGAGAAATCGAACTGTGCCTTGCGTAGTCCAAGCTTCTTGACCAACCTATTGAGTTCCCGCTGGTGATCACTACCGCGCATCGGGCCAGGAGCCAGGGGCCAACCAAGCCTTGGAACTTGTCGATACGGTATCCGACCGCCTATTTCATCGTCTGCCTCGTATACTGCAACTCTAAATCCTGCTTCAGCTATATCGTCCGCAGCGGCAAGACCAGCAATGCCAGCACCCACAATAGCTGCATCTATCTCTATCGCCCCTGCGTACAGTATCCTGTCCTTATTGTTATCTGATGGTAACGCCGATGTTGCTCGTTCTATAATGGTCGAGACCATGATTTCCTCCTAGACTGTAAACACTCGCAGTTGCACCTCTTTAACAGAAGCTCATCACTATGTATATGATCGGTGTTGCTCACGTCTATCAATACTCGAAATTGCATGTACCATTAGCAAGAATGTATGATATAATCTCACGGAATCCGACTTCTTCACTTTACTACTGTTCCAGACCTACGAAAATAGTTTTTTGGAGTAAAAATTCCTAATCTATTGGACTGTTTTGTCCAATATCCAGAAGATACTCCTTTCGGAGCATATCAAATAACTAGCAGGAGGTTGTTCAGTTAAAGAATTCATGCCCTATAAAGTACCTAGCTCGAATTTTGGCCGCCTCTTGAGGAGATATCGCAAAGAAAGAGGCTTCAAACAAAAAGAAGTAGAGGCCCTGTTACATGATCTTCAATTTAACATGTCACCGGGCCTTGTCAGCAAGTATGAACTGGGAAAGATAAGGCCAAGCCCAGAATTCGTCTATTATGTTTCCGTTGTTTTGGAACTTGTAGACGATGAAACAAGCGCTCTCCGGGCTGCTCACTTTGCAGATACGACGATTACTTTCATGAACGAGTACTCTGAAGTAGAAAAGAGAGCTACAAAGAAAAAGAGGCAGGAGGAAAACCTTGGGTAGAATAACTTCCAGGGGGAAGGAAAATGTCCCTACGGAATGGGACAGGGAGAAGGACGCGCCAGTGCAGTATGGTAGCACATCATCGAAGGGGCCCTTCTTCGCATGGTCAGGGGATGGAACAGGACCATATACATTACTTCAAACATTACAGACTCAGTACAGCATACTTTCCGCCGAGTACAATGCTAAGGGAAGACAATACGAAGCTAGACTTTTCGCTCGTATCGTGAAAGAATATGAAAGGATTGAACAGAAGTTTGGAGATATGGGGGCCGGATCAGAAGAAGTAGGCTAGAGATGACGAAGAGCTTTTGGACATGTAGAGTCATACTCAGAAAACTGGCACAGCCGGGACCCCGTTAAAATAGGCTCAATTAGGATTCCCTAATCAGCGGCCAAGTGTTATGTGAGTGCTTGGATGTTATATGCACTTGCTGAGAGGCTTGCCTTTGAACACCTGCTGCTATGAGGTCTTTTTATCTAAGTTAATTACGATACAGGAGAGTGTGCGTTCCACTCCGGGGATAGGATGAATCTCTGTAGTGATAAGTTGACCCAAAAGCGACAGGTTCTCGGCCTCCATGACGGCTACAATATCATAAGGCCCTGTGATAGCGTAAGCCCCCGTGACACCTTTCGCGATGCGCACATCCTCAAGGATATCTTTCAGTTCCTTGTTTCTTGTGTTAATTAGGACATAAGCTGTTTCAGCCATTGCGTAGACCTCGCACGATCCTAAACGACTAGACATACTTGAAACAAACGAGCACCTAATTTTTGGTAGTTACTCAACAAGAGTTCCACTAGTCCCAGTGGTAGACTGGTAAAACTAGCAAACTGAGCTTGCATCCGGGCCTGATAAGTCCTTAGTCCGTGTGCTGCCGGGTGCGGATGATGAGCTTGATGGGTGTGCCCTCGAAGCCGAAGGCACCGCGTAGCTGGTTCTCCAGGTAGCGCTTGTAGGAGAAGTGGACCGCCTCGGCGTCGTTGGTGAAGAAGACGAAGGTGGGCGGGCGGATGTCGGCCTGCGTGGCGTAGTAGAATTTGACCCACTTGCCGGGCTTCGAGGGGGGCGGGTGCGCCTCCACTGCCTCTTTCACCAGCTTGTTTAGCTGACCCGTGCCGATGCGCTTGGTGCGCTCGTGAGCCACCTTGAGGGCCATCGGCAGCACCTTGGTGACGCGCTGGCCGAACTTGGCCGAGATGAAGACGAACGGCACGTATGGCATGAAATTTAGCTCTTGCCGCAGGTGGGCGGTGTACTCATAAATCGTGTTGGAGTCTTTCTCCACCAGGTCCCACTTGTTCACCACCAGGATCATGCCCTTCGTCTCTTCGAGCACGTAGCCAGCGATGTGGGTGTCTTGGGCGGTGATACCCTCGGTGGCGTCAATCACCAGCAGGGTCACGTCGGCGCGCTGGATGGCGCGGAGGGTGCGGATGACCGAGTAACGCTCGATGCCAGGCTCGATGCGGCCCCGGCGGCGGATACCGGCGGTGTCGATGAGGGTGACTTCGTAGGTCTTGCCGTCTTCGCCTTCTTCGGTGTACTCGAACGTGGTGTCAATGGCATCGCGGGTGGTGCCGGGCACGTCGGAGACGATCACCCGCTCGTGTCCCAGGATGGCGTTGAGCAGGCGCGACTTGCCGACGTTGGGCCGCCCCACGATGGCAACGCGGATTACCTCATCATCTTCTTCGGAGGGCTGTTCCTGCGTGGGGAACGCCTCCACCACCTTGTCCAGCAAGTCACCGGTGTTGATGGAGTGCTTGGACGACATCGGTATGGGGTCGCCCAGGCCAAGCTCGTAGAACTCGACTGAGTTGAGGCGGCGCTCCTCGGAGTCGGCCTTGTTGGCGGCGAGCACGACGGGCTTGTGGGAGGTGCGCAGGACTTCAGAGATCTCGCTATCGGCGGCGGTGAGGCCCGTCTTGGCGTCCACCATGAAGATGATGACGTCGGCTTCCTCAATCGCAGCCTCGGCCTGCTCGCGGGTGCGAGTCATGATGTCTTCTTCGGTGATCTCGCCCTGGGGGCCGGTGCCGGGTTCGGCCACGTCGCCCATGACCATGCCGCCCGTGTCAATCACGGTGAACTCTACGCCGTTCCACTCGGTGACGCCGTAGATGCGGTCGCGGGTGGTGCCGGGCTGGTCCTCCACGATGGCGACCTGCTCGCCTATAAGCCTGTTGAAGAAAGATGACTTGCCGACGTTGGGCCGTCCGACAATAGCCACTACCGGTCTTGGCATTTGGGTGAGGCTCCTGAAAACTGCTGGCTAGATGCCGCTAATGACTGTAAATGTCAGCGCATGAAATAAAGTTGCTATCCGCTCATTGTAGCACAATTGCCGGTACAGGGGCAAGAAAGGGGCACTCTGCTTTCTTCCCGCTCCCAGAATGTTCTATGGCTTAATAACACCATATGAGGAACTATTGTCTATATGAGGTCAAACTGTGCCCAAGACGTTTGTGCAATTGCGTAGTGGTACAATGTGTATGCCGAAAAATCGGAGCGTATACTTACAATAAGAAACTTGTCAATGTATGCGGCACGTGAGGTAGGAGGCGGGTTCAATAGCGTCAACGTCACCGGTCAGGAAACAATTCAGATAACGAACTTCCGAACTCATGCTCCTGGCGGGTCGTGGCAAGGTAGGTGCTTTGGCAGCGTTACCTATCATAGACTGATGCTCCATAGCACGGCAACAAGCTGCCCACCTCCGGGGGTTGAACCGAACAGCTGGAGGACTACTTTTATCCCTTAGCTAGATCAGAATCTCAATTGAAGCTCTATTCAAGAATATAGTAGAGGAGAGGAACTGTGAGTAAGCCTCGAACGGTAGATCTCGTGTGGTTAGTAGGGTGTGTCGCCGCTGTGGCCATAGTGCTTTTTGCATTCGCCAATCCTGGATCAGGACGACAGTCTAGTACAATTTCGCCTAATGATCTGCCAGTACAGCAGGTACCAGCGTCTGCGGGGTCACCCGGAGAATCCGCCAAATCGAAGGCGCGTCCTACACTAGAGGTGATCAATAAACGGCACATACTTACTAGTAAAGATGCTCGGCAAATAGCCCAGTACATTGCCGACAACGAGTTGAATTCCACAATCGGGTACGAAGGATCTGTGCAAATCCTGCTTGCACGTCCAATAGTGAGGCAGGAGGTTCCTGCTTTAGGGCTTGGGTGCCTACCAGATAACCCCACGAGCGAGGAACCGCCATACATACTTGCCATCTATAAAGGCAACTTCACAGGGTCAGGATCAGTAGGCATCGGCAAAGCTAATTTTGTTGCAATGGTGATCGATGTGTGGGCGGCAGCTGCAACGCGCACCATCGTCTCAGCAAACGGTGGGGAACTTCGCCAGGCACTCAATGACCCAAGCTTACCAAAACCACAGGCCGAGTACCCTACCAATTGCCCGGAGTGGGTGCCCGGTAGTATGCCATACGGGGCCGTAGTGCCTGGAGCGGTGTTGCCTACCGCGGATCCAGCTAGCTACCCCACATCTGTTTTACCAACGTCCGTTATCCCAGCGCCTGTGCCCACCTCTGAAACACCTGATAGTAACACAATACCCCAGCCCGTGGAGACTGGCGTGCCGTAGTTTGGGCATACAACGGTCTAGGATGCAAAGCAAGGGCCTGGACCAACGTAGGAGTATGTTCTGAGTAAGGGCAGCAATGTACAGTACATTGC
>JALZHG010000009.1 GCA_030914045.1 Chloroflexota bacterium
ACCCCACTTACCGCATCACGTTTCACGTTTCACGTTTCAGATCATCCCCTTAGCTTCGCCCCCAACTCCCGCTCCAACGTGCGGGCGATACGCTGGCGGACGCGGGCTACATCCTCCTCAGTGAGCAGCTTTTCGGTCGAGTTGAAGGTGACGGCGAACGCCATGCTCTTCTGCCCCTCGCCTACCTGCTGGCCTGTGTAGATGTCGAACAGCGTAACGTCGAGCACGCTCGCTCCGCCCGCCCGCTTGATGGCCCCGGCTAGACGAGAGGCAGCCATATCAGCGGGCACCACGAAGGCCATATCCTGCCGCACCGGCACGTAGGTGCTGATCTGGTTGTACATGTGGCGCTCGGGTACCGACGCGATCAGCGCGTCCACGTCCAGGTCCCACGCGGCCACTCGCCGGGCGGGTATGTCCCACTCCGCGAGAACAGCCGGGTGTAGCTCACCCACGACGCCCAGGTCGCGACCCTCTACACGCAGCATGGCGACCCGGCCGGGGTGGAACAGCGGCGCGTCGGCGGGCACCCACTCCACTCCTTGCAGGTGCAGGTGGCGCAGCATCTCCTCCACCACACCTTTGGCGTCGAAGAAGTCCAACTCCTCCCCATGCCAGGGCTGGGAAGATGCCCCACCCTCCTGCGAGAAGAGCGAGCGCGGTGCCCTCGGCCCCGACATCAGCCCGGTGAGGCGGCGTAATTCCAGCGGCAGACGCTCCTCGCCCGGCACCGGCTGCCAGTTGCGCAGGCGTGGATAGTGCGCCCGCTCGCGCTCGATTTCGGCCCGTCGCTGCTCCACCTCCTGCTCGGTGCGCGTCACGAATATCTTGCCAAGCTCGAAGATGCGTACCGGCGCTTCGGGCATCAGGCGCATGTTCATCAGCAAGGTGTCCAGCATGTTCGCAAGCATGGTGGGCCGCATCACGTCTTGTCTGCTGCTGGTCGGGTTGACGATGGTCACCGGCGGGCGCGAGGTGTCCCAGGTACGGTACTGAGGCCGCTCCTCCGCTCCTTCCACTCCTTCCGCACCCTGGCTGCCGTTGCTCTCCTCCAGAGCCGCCAGCCTGCGCAACGACTCGCTGTGCGTCACTGAGTAGGTGAGCACCTCGTCCATGCCGGCAGCCAGCATCCTGTCATGCATATCCTCGGCAATCTCGCGTGAGTGGTTCACCTCAGGGCGCGGCAGCCTGCCCTCAAGCATCGTTTCGGGGATGATGTCGTAGCCCACCATGCGCGCCACCTCTTCCACCACGTCCGCCGGTATGGTCACGTCGTTGCGGTACGAGGGCACGTCGATTAGCATGGTAGTGTACTTGCCCACCGCGTCGGCGTTATGGGGCAGGTCCACCTTGAACTCCAGCCGCTCCAGCATCCTGGCTATCTCCGAGGGTGGGAGGGGTATGCCCAGCAGACGCTCCACCTCATCGGTGTAGAAGTGGATGCGCCTCGGCTTCGGGGGGCGCGGGTACTCGTCCGCGTAGCCCTCCGCTATCGTGCCGCCGCCAAGCTGCCGCATCAATTCCGCCGCCCGCTTCATGGCAGGCACCGTCAGGGTGGGATCGACCCAACGCTCGAAGCGGTAGGATGCCTCGGATGGCAGCTTCAACAGGCGAGCCGTGCGGCGCACCGTGCGCGGGTCGAAGTGTGCCGACTCCAGCAGCACCGTGGCCGTGCCCTCAGTGCCAATCTCGCTGTTGGCCCCGCCCATCACCCCCGCGAGCGCCACCGGCTTGTTGATGTCGCAGATGGCGAGCATGTTGGGGTCCAGCGTCCGGTGTACGTGGTCGAGCGTCTCTATCTGCTCCCCCTGCCTGGCGCGGCGCACTATGATCTTGCTCCCCTCCACCGCTTCGTAGTCGAAGGCGTGCAGCGGCTGGCCCATCTCCAGCATGACGTAGTTGGTGATGTCCACGATGTTGTTGATGGGGCGCATCCCCGCGAGCGCGAGGCGGCGTTGCATCCACGCAGGCGAAGGCCCAATCTGCACATTCTGTATCACCGCGCCGGAGTAGCGAGCGCACAGGTCGGGGTCGTGTATCTCCACGCTCAACATCTGCCGCGCGGGCGGCCCTTCCGCGTGCCACTCAATCACGGGATGGCGCACCTCGCCGCCGAACAGCGCCGCTATTTCGCGGGCTATGCCGATCATCGACAATATGCGCCCGTTGTTCGGGGTGACGTCTATCTCCAGCACCGTGTCGCCCAGCACCTCCTGCGCGGTGAGGCCAAGCGGCGTCTGCGGGTCGAGCACGATAATGCCCTCGTGCTCCTCCGACAGCCCCAGCTCGGCCTCCGACATGACCATGCCCTCGGTCTGGATGCCCCGTATCTTGGCGGGCTTGAGGGTGGACCACTTCGCCGGCTCGACGTGCTGGTCCAGGTACTTGCACCCCACCAGCCCAAGCACCACCTTCTGCCCCTGCTGGATGTTGGGCGCGCCTGTCACCACGGTGATGGATTTCCCGGCCCCGTACTCCACGGTAGCCAGGTTCAGCCGGTCGGCGTTAGGGTGCCTCTCCAGCCGCGCCACCACGCCGGTGTATATGTTCTCCCACTCGGCACCGATACGGACGATATGCTCCACCTCCTGCCCCGCGAGCGTAAGGCGGCGGGCTAACTCCTCCACCGGCACATTAATGTCTATGTACTCCCGTAACCACGAGAGCGGCGCTCTCATCGGCATAATCTCTCTCCTCTAGACAAGCAAAACAATACTTTTTTGCGCGTCCTTTGCGTTCTTTGCGTCTTTGCGGTTTCGTCTCTAAAGCTGCTCCACTTAGAACTGCTGTAGGAACCGCAGGTCATTCCCGTAGAACAGCCGTATATCGTCAATCCCGTGCCTCAGCATCGCTATCCGCTCGAAACCAGCCCCGAAAGCGAAGCCGCTGTAGTCCTCCGGGTCAACGCCGCCGTTGATGAGCACCTGCGGGTGGATCATGCCCGCGCCCAGGATTTCCAGCCAGCCGGTGTACTTGCACGACCGGCAGCCGCTGCCATCGCAGTTGATGCAGTCAATTGCCAGGTCCACCCCAGGCTCCACGTAGGGGAAGTAGTCGCAGCGGAAGCGCACCTTGCGGTTGCTGCCGAAGATGGCGCGGGCGAAGGCGGCGAGGGTGCCCTTCAGGTCTGCCAGCGTCACCTTCTTGTCAATCGCCATGCCCTCTATCTGCGTGAAGTACGCCTCGTGTGTGGCGTCCGTCGCCTCCGAGCGGTATGTCCGTCCGGGAATGACCAAGCGCACGGGCGGGTCCACCCTGCGCATCAGCCGTATCTGCCCCGGCGAGGTGTGCGTCCTCAACACCACCGGCGGCAATTCGTCCATGCTGGCCCCAGGCTCGCGCATACCCAGCAGGCGGTCGTCCACGTAGAAGGTGTCCTGCATCGAGCGGGCTGGGTGCTCCGGCGGGATGTTCAGCAGCTCGAAGTTGTACATATCAAGTTCGATATCCGGCCCCTCGTATATCTGGAAGCCCATGTCGCGGAACGCCTGTATTACGTCGCGGGCGGTCTGGTTGATAATATGCCTGTGCCCAGCGGGGATTGGCCTCCCCGGCAGCGTAATATCGACCGCCTCTTCCACCAGGCGGCGCTGCAACTCGCCCTGGCCGATGCGCCTCTCCGCCTCGATGTATGCCTGCTCCAGCCCGGCCTTGGCGGTGTTGATAGCCTGGCCCGCCCCCGCACGCTCCTCCGCAGGCAGGGCACCTACGCCCCTGAACAGCCCCGTCAGCAGCCCCTTCTTGCCCAGGTACTGGCGGTTCCACTCCTCCAGCCCGGCGCTATCCCTCAGTGGGGTTAGAGCCGCAAGCGCCTCCTGCCTGGCCTGCTCTATTTGTTCCTGCAATGTCGCCATAAACTACTCCTTCGGCACGCCCATTCTCAGCTTAAACAAAACGACCGCGCTGCTCGCCAGGGACGAGGCGCGGCCACGTGGTACCACCCTGATTTCGGCCCGCAAAGCCTTGCAATGCAGACCGCTCCATGCTCGATAACGGGAGCTACCGGGGAAAGCTAGTGAGATTTGGGAATTGGGATTGCGGATTTCGGATTTAGAAGGTATCCAACAATTCCGAAATCCGAATTCCTAATTCCCAAATTCCGTTCACCTTCCGGCTTGGGAGTGAACTTCGGTCCGGGTCGTGCGAAGTAGGCTCTCAGTCTCTGGCCTATCCTTCCCTGTGCGCCTTCGCGGACTTACTCTCTCCGTCGTTGCCTTTGATTGTTGCTCTGGTATTGTGCTGCCGGTCTCCGCGACCGGCTATGTAGCATCTATTAGTAACCGAAGTACAACAGCCTTGTCAAGAGTCCCGCGATACCATGCCTGTACATCAGTAGTCTCGGTAGGCAGGTACGTCAAAAGTAGCACAACCTATATGCCGGACTAACCATCCACTTCCCACCGACTGCAAGTACACTTACCATGCTGCCAGGGGTCTTGTGGAGGGTTCTAGGCGGGAGCCTCCCGGCGCGTGCATTGACAACCTAGTTGCAGCACGAACCGCCCATAAATCGGCCGGAAAAGTCGTAGGTCCAATCTTGCGACCTTTTCCGCTGACCTTGCGTAACTAAGACTGTAAGACACGTTCAACTGCCGCCTGGGTTTCCGCTTACCAGGCAACAAATACTTTTCGGAGGGACAAGGATGAACGGCACAAGCCGTCTTTATAGGAGCACTAGCCAGAGGATGCTCGGTGGTGTGGCCTCGGGCCTGGCAAGCTATTTCGGGATCGACCCTAACATCATCAGGATTATCTTCCTGGTGCTCGCCTTCATCACCAGCGGAGGATTTGCCTTCGTCTACATGCTGCTGTGGCTGCTGATACCGGGCACTGCGAGCACGGCCACAGACGTAAACCAGGTAGTCAACGAGAACCTGGGCGATATGGGGGCCCGGTTGCGCGGCCTCACCGGTGCGCAGGCTGGCAACGGCGGCAACGGCGGCAACGGTGGTGTAGCGCAGCCGAACGGTGGCACGGTTGCCTCGCAGGGCCAGCTACCCCCGGCAGGCGCTCCGGCACAGACCCGGCATGTTAACCCGGCAGTGGCCTTGATAGCGATTGGCGTATTCTTCCTGTTGCTCAACCTCGGCTTCTTCCGCTACTTCGCCTGGGGAGTCTGGTGGCCCCTGCTGCTCGTGGGCCTCGGCCTGATGATGGTTCGCCGCCACGCCTAGCATTCTGCACGAGGCAGGGCATGCAGAGCAAGAAGAGTAAGGTAAGTAAATAGCGCAAGCCGCTAGCGATGCAGTAATCCGTTTGGAGTTACTGCATCCTTGCTTTACATAATCAGGAGACATTTGTATGGAACAGAACCGCAATGACAGCAGCGCGAGAGTGGGCGGAAGCGACACCGGGCCTCTCCCGCCGCAAGGTTCTCCGCCAAATTACGGAGGCCAACCCACTACCTACGTGCCCCCGGAGATACGTCCGCAGGGTACATATAGCGGCAACTACGCAGGCGAGACACCCTCGGCTCAGGTTCCGCCGCCATACCAGCCGTACCCGCCGTACGCTCCCCCGCAGCCGGTACCCGTCGCCGGACCTCCGCCTCACAACCACAGGCATCACCGCGCACCACTACTCGGCCCGCTGCTGCTGATATCGGCGGGTGTGCTGTTCCTGCTCAACAACCTGGGCGTGGTGCCCTGGACCATCTGGGAGACGCTTGGTCGCCTGTGGCCTCTTATCCTGATCGCTATCGGTATCGACCTCGTGGTGGGCCGCCGCAGCCCGGCCATCTCTTTGCTGCTGGTGCTGGCCGTTGTCGGAACCGGGGCTGCTATCGTGTACGCCAACAGTGGCTTCACGGCTCCTGGCACTCTAGCCAGCGCCCCGCTCAACATCCGCATGAACAACGCAGATTGGGCTAACGTGCACGTTGACATGGGCGTCGGCAACCTGACCCTCGGCAGCATGTCGGGTGAGGCCGATTTGTTGGCGACCGGGAACCTCGACTACTACGAGAACAGAGGCGCGCCTCACATGGACGTGAGCGAGAGCGGCGGCGCCGCGGAAGTGGAGATCTCCGAACCCTCCGGCGGCTGGCACTTCGTCTCGAACTGGTTCAATGGCGGTCGCTCTCCCGGCTGGGAGATCAACCTGAACGAGCGCGTACCCATAGGCCTGGACGTGGACGCCGGTACCGGCAATATGACTCTCAACCTTGAAAGGCTGCAACTCCGCAGCCTGACGGTGGACAGCGGCACCGGCAACACCAGCATTACCCTGCCTGCCACCGCGTATAACACCACCGTGGAGATAGATGGCGGCACGGGCAACCTGGAGCTATTCGTGCCCGAAGGCCTGGAAGCGCGCATCGAAGTAGACTCCGGCATCGGCAACACGACCGTGGACCCTCGCTTCTCCAGCCAGGGAGAGGACACCTACGAGTCGCGCGACTATGACACCGCCGCGAACAAGGTGACCATCAAGATCGATCACGGCGTGGGCAACCTCAATATCAGGTCCAAGTAACGAGTTGTTAGTTGTTAGTTGTTAGTTGTTAGTTGTTAGCAAAGAACTTCTATCAACTAACAACTAACAACTAACAACTAACAACTCGTTTGACACCCCGTCGCCCTCGTGCGACAATCGAGCTATGCAAGCTGAGGTACGTGAGGGCGGGGGGCGTCGCCTGGTGCCCTACATAGCCGGGGCGCTCATTCTGTACGGCGTGATAGGCGTGGCGATTCACCTGCGCCTTTTTTCGTTGCTTGCGACTGGCTTGGGTGCCTGGTTCGGGCTGCCCTCTTCCGCCAGTGCGCCTGCCTCACTGGACTTCCTGGCACCACTGAACTCGCACTTCGATGGCACGCCCTGGCTGCCCTGGGCTAGCTGGCTTCTCGGCATTGGCCTGTGGACTTTTCCCATCCCACCTTCAACGGCGGATGCGAGGGAAGACCACCCCACCACCCGCACAGGCCCTAAACGATGGCTCCTGCCCGCCCTGGCGCTCATGGCGCTTTTGTTGGTGGCGGGCTTCGGTCGCATGGTGCTGCTTTTGCCGCAAGACGTCGGCCTCAGCGAGCGTCCCTACGACGACGAAGGGGTGTACGCCGGGGCCTCGCAACTCTTCCTCCAGGGCATCATGCCCTACCGCGACTACTTCTTCGCCCACCCGCCCGTGGCCGCCTTCTCCTACGCCCCGGCTATGGCCTACCACTACAACGAGTGGGGCAGCCCGACCTCGTTCATGATGGCCCGCTACCTCTCGGTCGGCTACAGCCTCATCACCCTGGCGCTGCTATTTCTGGTCGGCACCAAGCTGGCCGGGCTAGTCGGTGGCACAGTGGCCGGGCTGTTGTGGGCGGTGGACGGGCGCGTGGTCGAGATCAACCGTAAGGTGATGCTAGATGGGCCAATGGTGCTCCTGTCTTGCGCGGCTCTGCTTCTCTACTTATGGGCGCGACCTTACCTGGCGGGCGAAGTCAATGCTCCCAGGCGAAGGACTGCTCTCTGGTTGCTCGCCCTCTGCGGCATATGCGGGGCACTCAGCACGCTCACGAAGATCGCGGGAGTGGCCTGCCTGCTTGCCATCCTCATCGACATGGCGTGGCTATGGGCGACATATCGCGTTAGCTCGCGTGAGAGAGAGAACACTCGCAGGGTAGGTGCCGGGCTGCTGTGCGCTTTTAGTGGTGCGGTTGTGGGAGCGTTGGTCGTGCTGCTTCCCTTCCTGGTGCTGGCTCCCTCCCAGTTCGTGCGTGACGTCTTCTTCTTCCAACTGCTGCGGCCAAACGACGGCATAGGTGAAATCCCCGCCCGCATAGCCGACCTAACAGCCACCCTGCGCAACCCCGCTACGATGCTGCTTGCCGCCCTCGGCTTCGTGGTGCTCTCCGTGTGGGTGTGGGTGAGACGGTCAACGGGCGGCTGGTGGGTGGTCGCCATCTGGATGTTCTTCAGCGTGCTGCTGTTCACCTACAGCCGCTCCTTCTACCAGCACTACTACATACAGCTTGCCGCGCCACTCTGCCTTTTGGGGGCGGGCACTAGCTTGCTGCCTGGTCTCCTCCGCCATGTTGCGTCCGGCGGGTGGGCTTCGCGTGTCAGGTTCTTGCGCATCGCCGCGCCCGCCCTGTTAGCTGTCGTGCTGCTGCCTCTGCTGGTCGTGCAGTGGACCGGCATCGTCACCAGGTACGAGGAGCGCATCTTCGAGGTGGTTGGCCGCTTCGTGAACGACGCGGTGCCGCCCGGCACTCCCGTGCTCGCCACCGACGAGCAGTTCAACCTCCTGGCTGCCCGCCCGCCCAGCCACAACTCAACAGGCTACCTTGTGGACAGCTACGGCCACATGATCTCTCTCGGCATAGGGCTGAACACCCGCGACATGGGTGATCTGTGGTCGGCTGTATTGAGTGGCAGGCGTAACGAACAGGCCACCCCAGGCGAGCGGCCTGACGTTTACGGCGTGATGTACCGACCCGCACCCCAGGCCGACTTCCTAGACCGAGCTTCACGTGTCCCCCTCGTCATCGTTCATGAGACAGGTTTCAATCGCCTCACGGCCGAAACGCAACAGCAATTAGCCCGGTCCAAGCTTCTTGTCGTGCAGCAGAGCCGGTACTCTATCTTCAGAAACAATAATTAGTTGCAGCGAGTAGACTAGTGCGGCAGGAATCCATGGGACTAGACCTACGGAAGTCCCATTGCCCTCTTGATAGCTTCGAGCGCTATTTTGCTACCGATATCGGTAGCGACATCTAAAGCCCACTGACCGGCCCCCTTGAGTGCCTCCAACACCTTTGACGCATTGCCTTTTTGTGCCTCCACCTGAGCCGTTTGTACTTGCTGGGCGGCAGCAATTTGCTCTGTTGCGGTGGCCCTTTTCAGCATTTCCTGTCGCAAATCCTCTAGCTCGGGTGCAAGGGCCACCAGATCCAATTGGTGTACATCTCCTGCGTATTGAACAAAGTTTGAGTTATCAGCGTGTGAGTGATCTCCTACTACTCCCTGAACATTGCCAATTTTATACTTAGATCCTTCACTACTTCCCATCTTCAAATCTCCTCCCCTGCTCATTGCCTGGCTGTTGGACGAAAGTTGACCCTGCCGCGCTTGCGCTGTCTCCCACTGCTCCTTGTACATTACCGATGTTATACTTTGATCCTTCTACAGTAATGAAGTTGATCTGCTGTGGGCCAACAGATTCAGCCTCGCGCTCCCACTTCTTACTGTAATCTATCACGCTGCGCAGTATGTTGTACCTCAGATCGAGTTCCTCTAGGGCATCTATATCAATGATAGGCTTCCCCACTTTCAGGCTATCTATTGACTGCCGTGCAATTCGTGCAATTTCTGGGTCAGCCAAGCCTTTAGCTTGCGACTCCAGTGATCCAATATGCCTTAAAGCCCTCCTAAAGTAGAACTGTAATTCCTCGGATGTTTGCGTGTTACGAGTTGGGACGATTTTCTTGTCTGAAAGGTGTTTAATGACAATACGCAAGCATTCGTGTTCTACCTGTAAACGTAGCAAGTAGAGTCTCAATGCTCTGGCATCAGCCCAGTGTTCACTAGAAGCCCTCTTGATTACCCACATGCGCATGGGTACGTTTTTACTCTGCACAAAGCAGTGGTAAAGCTCAATTCCCTTGAGTTGAAGTGGCAGTGGCACATGATCAACATAGTGATACGGTATTTCCGCATCTTGTCCGGGACCAAGTTCCAGGAAGAGCGCGGGCCAGCCGGGGTCTATCCACCACTTCGCCTTGCTGGCTGCGAGCTTGGTGGTAGTGCTTGCGTCGGCATAGAGCTCAATCAGGCGAGAGCCTGCCTCGCTTAGAGGCAATCGCTTAGTGTAACCTTGGGGCTTGCGTATGCGTACCCGCATCTCGACAAAGTCTTTGATTAAGTTCGCCGTCTGTTGCTTGGATAATGAGAGCTTTTTGGTGTGAGGCTCAGAAGCTATAGCTATGTCGAACTTACCCGCTACTTTCCCATCGAAGTAGAAGCGTCGAAAGGCAACCTTCGTCCGTACTTCACTACTGTCGCCAGTCTGTATAGTTGGCAAACCTTCACTAAATAGGAGTTGCTTTCTGAAGTCGCAGATAGTCTCTTCGTTTACCCAGCCTTCGACCCCTCCAAGTGCACGCCTCTTTATCCCTCCAAAAAAGCGAACAAACTGTGTGTACTTCGGATCAGGCCAGTCTGGAGCAGGAAGCTTGCCGGTATTCTCAACAAACCTTCTTAGATCAGCAAACGGAAATTGGATGGATAGCAGCATAGCAGGTCCGGTTAAGAAAATTGACCCCCTGCACGAAGCTACCGGGGGTCTCATCAAGCCCCAAAGCGATCTTGAGTCACTTCAGAGACTGTTCATATTGTACCACAAGGGCCAATACTTGTCAACATATTATCATCACTTACTCATATAGCAGACACCTGATAAGTAAGGGCCCGACGACGAGTTTGGATATCGCTGCTCAATGTTCATGGTCTCAGCGACTGCCTGGTAAGGTAGAGATGCTAGACTATACCATCGTTCCTTCGGTCCAGGTGCTACACAGCAAATTGCTAGGAACAAATTGCGGTGAAGCTGCCTTCACCGCAATTTCTGGTACTCCCTGGTCTCGCGGCCACCTTGTCTCCCCCGACCCTCTTGTGATATAATTACCGTTGGCGCTCTGAAAGGCTGACCTGCAAAGAGCGCCGGCAAATGGGGTATTGCGTGCCCCGTAGTACATATCAAGCACGTCACCTGACCAGCCGGGATGTGCGCGCCAGCCGCCAGGAACACGCAAACATCGAGAGCGGCTCGCGTGCCCGGCGCGAAAGAGGGTGGCGGACGTTTAACACAGACGGAGGATTCTTTTGGCGACAACAGATACGGACATGGACCAGTTGGCACCCCCCGCCGAGGCGGACACGGTAGACACCGCACCGGCACAGGCTGCGGCCCCGGTACAGGAAGCCCCTGCTCCCGCCCCCGCTCGCGAGCAGCAGCCTCAAACGCGCGGTTATGGCGGCGGTAATGGCTCCGGCAGCGGCTCCGACAACGGTAGCGGCAGCGGTGGTAGCGGCATCAACATGAAGGCCCTGCTCGAGGCGGGCGTGCACTTCGGGCACCAGACCAAGCGCTGGAACCCGAAGATGAAGACCTACATCTTCACCGAGCGCAACGGCATCCATATCATCGACTTGCAACAGACCGTTACCGGCTTGCAGGCCGCGATGGGCTTCGTCTCGGACCTGGTAGCCAACGGCGGCAAGGTGCTGTTCATCGGCACCAAGAAGCAGGCGCAGGAGGCCATCCGCGAGGAGGCCGAGCGCGGCGGGCAGTTCTTCGTGAACAAGCGCTGGATGGGCGGTATGCTCACCAACTTCGCCACGATTCGTAATCGCTTGCGCTACCTTGCCGACCTCGAGGGCCGTCAGGAGCGGGGCGAGTTCGCGGACCTGCCGAAGGCCGAGGCCGCCAAGCTTGAAGAGAAGATCGAGAAGCTCAACTCGCTGCTGGGCGGTATCAAGGAAATGCGCGACCTGCCGGATGCGGTGTTCATCGTGGATACCCACCGCGAGCGCATTGCCATCACCGAGGCCATCAAGCTGGGCATCCCGGTCGTGGCTATGGTCGATACCAACGCCGATCCCGACGAGGTGGACTATGTGATCCCCTCCAACGACGACGCCATTCGCGCCGTGCGTGTCATCACCGCCAAGATGGCCGAGGCCGCTCTTGAGGGTGCCCAGCGCCGCGAGAGCATGCGCGCCGACGTGGACGTTGACTACACGATAGAGCCGGGCGAGTACAGCTTCACACCCGACGACGCCGAGGTATAAGCAGCGCATCACCAGCTACCATGTAGCCAGATAAAGCAGGCAACAAGAATGGGGGCGGCTGGGTAGGCTTGGCCCCCTTTTTGCGAGTTTTGAGTTGTGGGTTTTGAGTGTTGAGTTACTCAAAACGGTAGCCAACTCAAAACTCAAAGCTCAAAACTCATAACTCAGAATTAACTCGGAGGTAAATGTGGACATTTCAGCACAGGCAGTAAAGGAACTGCGCGAGAAGACAGGAGCCGGGGTGATGGACTGCAAGAAGGCATTGCAGGACTCCGGTGGTAACGTGGAAAAGGCAATCGAGGCGTTGCGCCAGAAGGGGCTAGCCAAGTCCAGCAAGGTAGCAGGTCGAGAAGTGAGCCAGGGTCTGATCGAGTCGTACATCCATACGGGCGGACGCATCGGCGCGCTGGTGGAGGTGAACTGCGAGACCGACTTCGTGGCTCGCACGCCCGAGTTCCGCACGCTGGCCCGCGAGGTCGCCATGCAGGTAGCCTCGATGGACCCCGCCGAGGTCGGCACGCTGGAAGGCGGCTCAGGCTCCGGCAACACCCTGCTCGACCAGGAGTACATCCGCGACCCCCGCAAGACCATCCGCGACCTGGTAAAGGAGGCCATAGGCAAGCTGGGCGAGAACATCCAGATCAGCCGCTTCATACGCTTTGAAGTAGGCACCGCGGGCGGCTCCCAGCAAGGCGGCGACAGCAACAACGGGACGGGTGCGTAGGTCTGAAACGTGATTCTGAAACGTGAAACGTGAAACGTGATGGTACTACAAGTACCAGTGCGACCATTATGGGACATTGTCCCATAAGCCGCATCACGTTTCACGTTTCACGTTTCAGAATCACGTTTCAGAACGCAAGCACTCAGGTTGTTGCTAACCAATGCCAAACCTGATAGACTATTAGGCAGCATGGCAGCCTGCACCAGGAGGTCCACTTGATCGATCCGCTGTTGCCTGATGACGATGACGTAGAAGAATTACCTGCGATGCGGCGGGTGAACAACACCTTCCCCGAACCGCGCTTCAGGCGGGTGCTGCTCAAGCTGAGCGGTGAGGCGCTCGCGGGCGAAGCCAAGTCGGGCATCGACCCGGCGGTGGTTAGCTCCATCTCCAACCAGATTAGCGAGGTCGTGGCGCGGGGCGTGCAGGTGGCTATCGTGGTGGGCGGCGGCAATATCTGGCGCGGTATCGCGGCCTCCGCCAAGGGCATGGACCGGGCCACCGCCGACTACATGGGCATGCTCGCCACGGTGCTCAACGCCCTTGCTTTGCAAGACGCGCTCGAGCACCGTGGGGTGTCTACACGCGTGCAGTCGGCCATCGCCATGCACGAGGTAGCCGAGCCTTATATCCGCAGGCGCGGCATACGGCACATGGAAAAGGGCCGCGTGGTCATCCTGGCCGCGGGCACCGGCAACCCCTATTTCAGCACCGACTCGGCGGCCTCCTTGCGCGCCCTGGAGCTAGGGTGCGAAGTGCTGCTCATGGCGAAGAACCGAGTGGACGGCGTTTACACCGACGACCCGTTCTCCAACCCCGCGGCCACCAAGTTTGATGTGGTCACGTACCGGCAGGCGATTGAGATGGACCTGCGCGTGATGGACACCACAGCTATGGCCCTCTGCATGGAGAACTCCCTGCCCATCATCGTGTTCAACTTCCAGGAGCCGGGTAATATCCTCCGCATCGTCATGGGCGAGAAGGTAGGCACCATTGTCACCAGCGCGCAAGACGATACGTACGTGGAGGAAGTGATCCCCGAGGACAAGACGCCCGAGTTACAGACCCTCCGAGGTATGCAACAATGATTGAAGACGTACAACGAGACGCTGAAGACCGCATGAAGAAGGCGATTGAGGCCCTGAAGCGCGACCTTCAGACTATTCGCACCGGCCGCGCCACACCCGCCCTGCTGGACCGGGTGACGGTCGAGTACTACGGCACCCCGACGCCCCTGAACCAGCTTGCGACTGTCGCGGCTCCAGAACCCCGCCTGCTCACCGTCAAGCCGTGGGACAAGGGTGCGCTCCACATAATCGAGAAGGCGCTGCAAAAGTCGGAGATGGGCTTCAACCCCTCCAACGACGGGCAGCTAATCCGCATCCCCATCCCCGCCCTCACCGAGGAGCGCCGCCGCGACATGGTCAAGATGGTCAAGCACAAAGTGGAAGAGTGCCGGGTTGCCATCCGCAACGTGCGCCGTGACGTGCTGCACGACCTCAAGGAGATGGAGAACGAGAAGATGATCTCCGAGGACGAGCACAAGCGGGGCAACGAGAAAATCGACAACCTGGCCCACAAGTACGTTGCCGAAGCCGACCATGTAGGTGAAGCGAAGGAACACGAAGTCCTGGAAGTGTAACCATTTGGGATTTTGGATTGCGGAATGCGGATTTGTTCCGGTTCCAGCTAAATCCGAAATCCCAAATCCCAATTCCCAAATTATGAGCGAAGCGAATTCTGACCCTAAGCCCCAGCACGTTGCCATCATCATGGATGGTAATGGGCGGTGGGCGCGACAGCGCGGGTTGCCGAGGCTCATGGGGCACCGGGCGGGCACCGAGAACATCCGGCGCATTGTGCATGCGTGCGTCGAGAACGACGTGAAGTACCTCACCGTGTACGCTTTCTCCACCGAGAACTGGAACAGGCCCGATAGCGAGGTGCAGGGCCTCATGCGCATCCTGGCAGAGGTGATAGAGCGCGAGACGCCCGAACTAGACCGCGAGGGGGTGCAGATACGGCACCTGGGACATATGGAGAACGTGCCCCAGGCTTTGCAAGACGCCATCGCCTACTCCCTTGAGACCACCAGGCACAACAGCCGCCTCATCCTGAGTGTGTGCTTCAACTACGGGGGCCGCGACGACGTGGTCAGGGCGGTGCGCAAGCTGGTGGCGCAGGGCGTCAAGCCGGAAGACATCACGGAAGAGCTGATTTCGCAGCACCTCGACACTGCGGGTATTCCCGACCCCGACCTCATCATCCGCACCGCAGGGGAGATGCGCCTGAGCAACTTCCTGCTGTGGCAGGCCGCCTACTCCGAGTACTATTCCACCCCCACCACCTGGCCCGACTTCGACAAGGAAGCCTTCGCTGATGCCATCAGGGAGTACGGGCGGAGGCACCGTAAGTTCGGCGGCATCCTCCCCGAAGAGTACCGCGAATACGCCGAGCGTAACGGCCTGCCCTTGACCGCGGGCGCTGACACGAGCGACACCGGCACCCCTATTGCCGCCCCAGCCGACGAGCAGGCTCCCATCTCCAACAGCCCCGACCCCGCGGCGGTCTAGCGGGACGGCCATGCGGGGTTCGCCCACTGCCACACCCGGTCCCACTGCCGAGCGCGTTGCCAGCCCCAGCGGTCCCGTTGGCCCTCGCCCGACTCGCTCAAGTTGGCTCAACCTTGCCTGGAAGCTCGTGCTGGCCGCCGTCATCCTGCTGTTGATGTCGGTTGGTAGCCCGCTGTCCTGGCTGCTGTCGTGGACGCTGCTCAATCCCGTAATGGCTACCTTGCTCGTGTGGGGCGCGCTGGTCGTGGGTGCCGCGGGCAGCAACCTGTTTGAAGGCGACACCTCTCTACGCTGGGCGTGGAGTGCGCTCGCTGTGGGGGCTTACCTGGCGTTAACGCTGCCTACTCTTGTCACGAACACCCCCTCCCGGCTGGTGGACGCTCTGGGCCCTGTCGCCGCGCTTACCCTGGTCGCGCACCTGGGCCGCCGTGATCTTCATCGGGCGCTCCGCGATTGGGCGCTGGTGATGTCGCTGGCGCTGTACGCTGCGTTGGGTGTGCACGCCATGTGGCTGCTGCTGGGGGTGTTCGCCAACTTCGGGCCGCGCGTCTTCCTGCTCTCGGTGCTGCTGCCGCCCCTTCTGTTCGAGGCCATCCTGCTGGCCCTGCGCCGCATTGCACGACAAGGCAGCCTCTTGCCCGCCAGTGTGGCGCTGCTCATGACGACCCTGTTGTCCACCGTAGTCGTTTCAGTCAACTTGCTGAACCAACTGACCGAGCCTACATGGTTGCTGATCTTTGGCCTGATTATCGCGGTCCTCATCGGTACGGGGCTGGTTGTTAGCTACCTCACGCGTCCGCTGATGGAGGCTGCTTCGGGCGCGCACCGCCTCCACCCCCGCGCCATCGACCTGGGCCGCGCCCTGGTAGAACTCAGCCACGGCCCTATACTGATTTCGCTGGCACTGTACCTGCCGTTGCGCTTGCTGAGGTGAGATTGATATTGTTCGAGCGGTGCAGGTGTTTGTTAGACCCCAGATTGAGGGAACCATGTTTCCCATTGTCATCCTGAGCGTAGCGAAGGATCAGTAACCCGTGCGTGACTCTTCCTCTTACAGCATCAATGTTCCTAATGCCGCTCTCATCCACGACGTTGAGGACTCTCGCATACCCACCTGATCCTTCGCTGCGCTCAGGATGACAAAGGCAAACAGAGTGCATCGAGCCAAGCAGGAATGCATTTACGTACCAGATACTCTCAACGAACCCTTATCACCTATGACTGACAACCCCGACAAGTCCCCCATAAACATAGCCCTGCTAGGCTCAACAGGCTCCATTGGCCGCCAGACGCTCGACGTGGTGAGCCGCCTCGGGGGCCGCTTGCGCGTGGTGGCCCTGGCCGCGGGGCGGGACCGGGATGCTCTGCTGGCACAGGCCCGCGCCCTGCCGGAACCGCCCCTGATGATTGCTCTTGCTGACGAGGAAGCGGCGTCCGCGGCACCGGAGGACGGTCCGCCTTTGCTCGCGGGTGAGACGGGCCTGGTTGAGCTTGCCCGGCACCCTGACGTGGATATTGTAGTAGTTGCCACTACCGGGCACGCCGGGTTCGCGCCCACGCTGGCGGCGCTAGAGGCGCGTAAGGAAGTGGCCCTCGCGAACAAGGAGGCGCTGGTCATGGCGGGTGAGGTGGTGACCGGCCTTGCGCGGCGCATGGGCACCCGCATACGCCCCATCGACAGCGAGCATAGCGCCATCTGGCAGTGCCTGGTCGGAGAGCCGGAAGCGCCGCAGCGGGAGGCTACCAGGGGCGCGAGCGGCGCGTGGGACGTGATTGAGAGACTGGTGCTGACCGCTTCGGGTGGCCCCTTCCGCACCTGGGACGAGGAGAGCACCTACAACGCCACTCCCCAGCAGGCTCTCAAGCATCCCACCTGGAACATGGGCGCCAAGGTGACCATCGACTCTGCCACCCTGATGAACAAGGGGCTGGAGGTAATCGAAGCGCACTGGTTGTTCGGGGTGCCGTTCGACGATATTGAGGTAGTAGTGCACCCGGAGAGCATCATCCACTCGATGGTGCGCTTCACCGACGGCTCGGCCAAGGCCCAGCTTGGCATCCCCGACATGCGGGTGCCCATCCAGTACGCCCTCACCTACCCGCACCGCTACCCTAACCACGCCCACCCTCGCGCCGACTGGGCTGCTCTGGGTACGCTCCACTTCGAGGCGGTAGACACGCGCCGCTTCCGGTGCCTGAGCCTGGCGTTTGAGGCGGGCCGCAAAGGAGGCACTTACCCCACCGTTATGGCGGCCGCCGACGAGATTGCCGTGCCTGCCTTCCTCGCCGGGCAACTGCGGTTTGGGGATATACCTGGTATAATAGAGGGTGTGCTTGAAAAGCACGTCGCCGTCGCAATAGACCGGCCTGACATCGAATCGATCAAGTGGGCCGATGAATGGGCAAGGCAGACGGCGGGCAGACTAGTGAAACGTGAAACGTGATGACACGTGTGGAACTGGGTTCTTGGTTAGTGGGCGGATTACCCTTGCCGCATCACGTTTCACATTTTACGTTTCAGAACCACGTTTCACGCTTCAGAAAACGGAGTAAATAATGGATTGGGCTTGGTTGTGGGTGTTTCCTGTCCTGGGCGTATTGATTGTCGTCCACGAGCTAGGGCACTTCCTGACGGCTATCTGGCTTGGGATCAAGGTGGAGGAGTTCGGTATCGGGTTCCCGCCCCGCCTCTTCGCCATACGCCGCAACGGGATTGACTATTCGCTGAACTGGCTGCCCATCGGCGGCTTTGTGAAAATAACGGGTGAGAACGGCGACTCGGACGACCCGCGTTCGTTTGGCAAGGCCCCGGCCTGGAAGCGCATCATCGTGCTAGCCGCAGGCTCGACCATGAACCTGCTGCTCGCCATCCTGATCTTCGCGGGCACTTCCATCGCGGGCACTCAGCAGGTGGACGCTCCTTTCACCGCCATCGGCGGCGTGAATGAGAATTCCCCCGCAGAACGTGGCGGCATGCAGATCGGTGACGTTATAGTAGCAGTCAACGGCCAGCCTATCGCCGATCATCTCGAGTTGCGTACGGCGAGCAGTTCTAACCTGGGGAAGCCGACCAAATACACCGTTCTGCGCGACGGCCAGAGGGTCGATCTTACCGTCACCCCGGAAGGCGAGCCTCCGCTTGGCATAAACCTGGGCTTCGCGCTCAGTCCGGTGAAAGTAGGGGAGGTACGCCCCAATAGCGTAGCCAGCCAGGCAGGACTGCAACCTGGGGATCTCATCGTTGAGGTAAACGGCACCCCGGTCAACGTTGATGCCCACGTAACCGCCCTGTTGGGTAACAGCAAGACAAGCCCCACTGTGGTGGTCGAGCGCAACGGCGAGCGAGTCGGTCCGCTCACGCTGGATATAGGCAGCGGCTCTCAGCCCAGGTCGTATGGCTTCACCCTGGACCGCCCCCTCACCACGGTATACTACAGCCCCGCCGAGGCCCTTGGCCGCTCCCTGAACAGCACCTGGGACGTCATAACGAGCATACCGAGGGGCATAGCCCAGGCGCTTGCGGGCACCTCACAGGGTCCGGGTGTCGCGGGCGTGGTTGGTATCAGCCAGCTAACGGGAGAGGTAGCGCAGGAGACCGGCTTCAACGGCCTGCTGACCCTGACCGCGCTGCTCGGCATCTCGCTCTTCATGATAAACCTCATGCCCCTGCCCGCGCTTGACGGCGGACGCCTCTTGTTTATCTTCATCGAGCTGCTACGAGGTGGCCGCCGCATAGCTCCCGAAAAAGAGGCTATGGTGCACTTCGCGGGCATGGTTGTGCTGCTGGGGCTGATGGCTCTGATTACTTTCTTCGACGTGCAGCGCCTCCTCAACGGGCAAGGCCTGATGCCGTAGGCTACTAAGAACCGGCTCCGCGACCCGTCATCGATATGGTGGCGGGTCTTCTTTTACCCGTTACGACACACGCCGTTCAACCGAGGTCGATGCATGACACAAGCCCCGCCACGCAATGACCGCTACTACACCATGTACAGGGTACTTGGGTGCCACTTTGTTCCCTGTGTGGGACCATATTTCCCCCTGTCATCCTGAGCGTAGCGAAGGATCTCAGATGGAAGTATCGCCGTCCTGCTGAACTATTGACACCATCTACACATGTTCATCAACATCCCTGCTCACCTTCATGAGATTCTTCACTACGTTCAGAATGACAAAGACCAACAGCACCCTCACCACAGGAGCACAGGGACATTCACGAACCCAATACATGAGCCGCATCACGTTTCACGTTTCACGTTTCAGCCGCCTCCCGCTTGACAACCCCCACGCGGCGCGCGATACTACCTAGCGCATGACACCCCAGGAGCATCATGATGTCTAGCCCAGCGCCGGGCGCGACTCCCTCAAGGACCGTCGACGGAGAGGTGGAGCAGAACGTGCCCCTGCCGCCTTCTATTCGTAACGCGGTAGGTTCCAGCCCGCAAGAGCAACTGCCCGGCCCATTCTCGAAGCTGGCGTCCCTTTGCCCGATAGGTGCGTACGACTCCGGGCTGGGTGGCCTCTCCATCGTAGCCGAGATACGGCGCTTGCTGCCCCAGGAGGACGTGGTCTTCTATGCCGACAGCGCCTACTGCCCTTACGGCGGGCGCTCGGACGAGTGGCTGCGCAACCGGGCGCTGGAGGTAGCCGAGTTCGTCTTCGGCCAGGGTGCCAAGACGCTCGTGGTGGCCTGTAACACCGCTTCCGCCGCCGGGTTGGAACACCTGCGCGCCCGCTACACCGCCCCCATCGTTGGCCTGGTACCCGCCGTCAAGCCTGCTGTCGCCATGACCAGGACCGGCACTGTAGGCGTGCTTGCCACACCCGCCGCGCTACGGGGGCGTTTGCTTGCCGACGTGATAGAGCGGTTCGCCACCCCGGCTGGCGTGCGGGTCGTCACTACGGCCCCGGTGGGCATGGTGGAAGCCGTGGAGCGGGGCGAGCTTGACACCCCCCAAACAGAGCAAGCCGTGGAGGCGGCGGTCGCGCCCATGCTCGAAGCCGGGGCGGACTGTATTGTGCTTGGCTGCACCCACTATCCGTTCCTGAACTCAGTCCTGCACCGGATAGCGGGTGACGACGTGCAATTGATCGACTCCAGCGGCGGCGTAGCCATGCAGACCCGCCGGGTGCTCGAAACAAGGCACCTGCTCCGCGGCGACGGCCATGTGGGGCGGCTCACTGTCTACACCAGCGGCGACCCGCAGGTGGTAGCGCCGGTGGTGTACGCGCTGGTGGGCGAAGAGGTCACTGTGCTACACGAGTCGGAAGCGCCGCAACCCCTTAGCCCCGATAGCCCCTTTTTCCCCGGTCGAGAGCAATGAAGCACTTCGGCGTCACGGACCCCACTCTGGAAGATTACATGGAGGCCCTGTTACCCGCGAGGGAAGGAGTGCTCGCCGATATGGAAGCGCACGCCGAACGGGAGGGCCTGGGCATCATCGGGCCGATGCAGGGGCAATTCCTTTACACCCTGGTACTGGCCGTCAAGCCCAGGGACATTCTCGAAGTGGGTGCGGCAATTGGTTACTCAGCCATGTGGCTAAGTATGGCGGCAGAAAAGGTCGAGGGACGCGTGGTCACGCTCGAACGGGACAACAGCCGGGCCGTTTGGGCCGAGGCTTACATGCGCCAGGCGGGGCTTTCCGGGGTCTGTGCGGTGCGTCGTGGAGATGCGCTTGTCCTGATGCGGGGCATGGAAGAGAGTTTCGACCTCATCTTCCTGGATGTGCTTACCCAGTTCGACCGCGCAGACACCTCCCTGGAGATGTTGGACCTTTGCGTGCGGCGTCTGCGTCTTGGCGGCGTGCTCCTCTCTGATAACGCCCTGCGCTCGGGACAGGTGCTCCAGCCGCAGGACCACAGCCCCTCCACCCAGGGCATCGTCGCCTTCAACCAGGCAATCTTCAACCACCCCAGGCTTACCAGCACCATCATCCCGATCCGCGATGGGTTGAGCATGAGCGTGAAGGTTTGATTTGGAAATTGGAATTTCGAATTGCGAATTTGCTCCGATTCCTACTAAATTCGCAATTCGAAATTCCAATTTCCAAATCCCAAAAGGAGACAGCATGACCGTTGATCCAAAGCATGACCCCGCTGGCGGCCCGGCGGTGCTGGTGGAGGTTACGCGCGGGCCGATTGTGGAGTCAGTCCATTATGGGGTGATCGCGGTAGCCGACGCGGAGGGCAGTCTGCTTGCATGGCTGGGCAATCCGGGCGTGGTGAGCTACTATCGGTCGTCCTCCAAGCCGATACAGGCCGTGCCGGTCGTGGAAAGCGGGGCCGCTGACCGATTTGGCTTGACGGAGCAGGAGATCGCCATCTGTTGCGGCTCCCACGGCGGCGAAGACATTCACGTTGAAGCGGTCCTGAGCATTCTTGGTAAGATTGGCCTGGGGCCGGATGCCCTCGCCTGTGGCCCGCATGCCCCCTACGATAAGGCAGCCGCCCGCGCGCTGGAGGAGAGCCGCGAGCCACCTACGGTGCTGCACAACAACTGCTCCGGTAAGCACGCAGGGATGCTGGCCCTGGCGCGCTTCCACGGCTGGCCTATAGAGGGCTATGAAAGCCGCCAACATCCCGTGCAACAACTCATGCACCGGGTGGTAGCCGAGTTCGCGGGCCTCGATCCCGATGAGGTGCAGGTGGGCGTTGATGGCTGCGGCGTGCTTACCTTTGGCATGTCTATTCACGCCATGGCGGTATCGTTCGCTCGCCTAGGCGATGCCGACTACTGGCCGGAGCCTCGCCGCGACGCGGTACGCCGCATCACACAGGCCATGCTCGCCTACCCCGAGTACGTGGCCGCCCGCCAGCAACGCTTCGACACCGACCTTATGCGGGCCGCAGGGGGCACCCTGGTCAGCAAGGTAGGGGCTGAAGGGGTGTTCTGTGCCGCCACGGTGAGCGCGGGGGATAGTCCTGCGGTCGGCTTCGCGCTCAAGGTGTTGGACGGCGACAACTCCCTCCGCGCCCGCAACCCCTCCGTAACCGAGGGCCTGCGCCAGACCGGCATGCTCACCGAGGACGCCCTGAACAAGCTGGAGATGTACTGGGTGGAGGAAATACGCAACCGCCCCGGCGACGTGGTAGGCATGGTCCGCCCGGCGTTTACGCTATCTGTGGCAGAAGGGCAAATAACGTAAGTAGACGGAACCGCCAAGACGCCAAGGACACCAAGAACCACGCCAAGACAAATAGCATTGTTCACCGCAGAGACGCAGAGGGCGCGGAGATTACGCAGAGAAGAATAGGGAGTGTTCTTTGTAGGGGCAGCATCATACAGTACGGTGCTACCTTTGTCTCTGTCTGAACAACCCTAATCTCAGCGTAGCCTCTGCGTCTTCTGCGTCTCTGCGGTGCAATTGTCTATAATCTTGGCGCTATACTTGGCGTCCTTGGCGTCTTGGCGGTTCCGTCTCCCTTCACACTCTCATCCCACCCATGAACACCTGCTCGGCCAGGTTGACGCCGAAGTGATAAGCTAGGTGCCGGTGGTTGGGGGCGTTCCAGATGACTATATCGGCCAGCTTGCCCGGCTCTAGGCTGCCCAGCACGTGTCCCCGGTCTAGCGCGTAGGCGCTGTTGATTGTGGCAGCCACAATCGCTTCGGCGGGTGACATTTTCATCTGCGAGCAGGCGAGCGCGATCATCAGCGTCAGGTTCTCGGAGGGGCAGGTGCCGGGGTTGCAGTCGGTGGCGAGGGCCACGGGCACCCCCGCCTCGATGAGGGCTCGTGCTGGTGCGTACCTGCCCAGTCCCAGGCCCAGCGGAGTGCCGGGCAGCAGCACCGCCACCGTGCCCGCTTCCTTCAGCGCCTCTATGTCCTCAGGCTCCATCACCAGCAGGTGGTCCACAGACGAGCAGCGCATCTCTGCCGCCACCTGCACGGCCCCCACGCGCTCGAACTCGTTAGCGTGCAGCCGGGTGCCCATGCCCAGGTCTTTGGCCGCTTGCAGGATGCGCCGGGTCTGGTCCGCCGTGAAAGCTCCCACGTCGCAAAATACGTCGCACCACTCAGCAAGCCCCTCGTTCGCCACCGTGGGCAGCATCTCCTCGATCACCAGCCTGACGTAGCCCTCCGCGTCGCCCGCGTACTCCTCCGGTATGGCATGCGCACCCAGGAAAGTGGCGGCTATGCGCGGCCCTCTGCCCGACATCTGCAAGTCGTGGTTGAGGTCGCGTATTGCCCACAGGCACTTCAACTCGTCTTCCACCGAGAGGCCGTAGCCGCTCTTGATTTCGACGGTGGTGGTGCCGTGCTCGAGCATCCGGCGCAATCTCTCGCCCGTCCTGCTCTTCAGTTCGTCTTCGTGGGCGATGCGCGTGGCCCGCACCGTGGACATGATACCGCCACCCGCCGCCATGATCTCTAAGTAGGTGGCCCCGCGCAGCCGCATCTCGTACTCTTCGTCGCGGTAGCCGCTCCATACGAGGTGGGTGTGCGCGTCCACCAGGCCGGGGGTGACCGTCTTGCCGGTGGCATCAATCAGGGTGGTGTCGTCACCCCGGTAAAGGTGAAGTACCTCATCGCTTGGCCCTGCCGCCAGGATGTGGCCGTCCAGCACCGCCACCGCGCCGTTGGGGATGATACCCGCTTCTGCCTGCAAAGCCCCTGCGCGCGGACCTTCCGCCGAGCTATCGCTGTGGCACGTGACAAGCTCCGCCGCTGAGTGGATTATCAGTGTGGCTGCTGTATGTGGCATGGTTGTCATGGGAATAACAACGGCGGGCGGCTCTGGAGACTCCGAACATCTCCCGTGCCGCCCGCCTTACCTTCTGCTAAAAGTCTACGCGCCTACTGCTGTGACCTGGTGCTGGCTCTGAGGCAGGGAGATGGTGGCGGTGGTGCGCCGCATGCCCCTCTTGGACTCCACTGCCGCGTCCACGAACGACTTGAACAGCTTGCGCGCCCAGGCGTGCTTGCGCCACAGTTCCTCCGGGTGGCACTGCACGGCCACGAGGTAGTGAGAGTCCGGGTGCTCTATCGCTTCCACGATGCCGTCGGGCGACCAGGCCGTAGCCACCAGGCCGTTGCCCACCTTGTCTATCGACTGGTGGTGTGAGGTGTTCACCCACACGCGGTCCTTGCCCGCGAGTGCGTGCAAACGCGAACCGGGGTCAATCGTGATGTCGTGCGCCAGGAAGTCGCGGATGCGACGCTTGAACGACTCGCGGTGGTCGATGGTGGTCGGGTACTCGGAGTAAATGTCCTGGATGAGCGTGCCGCCCATCACCACGTTCAGCACCTGCTCGCCTCGGCAGATACCGAGGATCGGCATGTCGTCTTCGATGGCCCAGGGGAGAACGGTGGTCTCCAGGAAGTCCATGCCGTGGTCGGTGGGGTCGAGGGCGGGGTGAGGCTCCTGCCCGTAATGCTTGGGGTGAATGTCCAGCCCGCCGGGCACCAGCAGTCCATCGAGGATTTCATAGATGCTGCGCAGGGCGTCGGCGTCTTCCTGGTGCGGGATCATGATGGGCACGCCACCTGCCGCTTCTACCGCCTTGCAGTAGCTCTGGTTGATGCTGAAGCGAGGCGCATGTACGCCCGCCGCATCGTTGTCGTCCATCGTAGAGATGCCGATAAGGGGTAGCCCGTTCGCGAATGGCATGTATCTGCTCCGATCTCTAGGGTCGTGTTGCGGCTTGTGCGTAACTCGGAGCGCGAACCCCACTCAACGCGTGTCGCAAATCTATTGCAGTAGTATAGCAGAATTTCCCAACATGGGAAGAGTATTTAGTACATCTGCCCGCTTGTACTATGATGAATTGGCTACAATCGGGCAAGAGTTGTGCCAACACTCAGAACCAGGATTAGCTCTACCAATCAATACTTCTTAAGGTAACATTTCAGCTATCTTTAGGTACTTTAGTTCGTACCGCTTCACCCGATGGGGTAATAGGCAACCGGCCGCGTGCCCCGTATCATGGACCTAGACTACTGGCGGGTGTGCTATGTTCGCGCCAAGCACACGTCACGCACCCGCCTGGTAGTTCACATTGCGGGTTTACAGCAGCCGTTCAGTAGCGGTTGGTCGCACGGTGACGCTCTTCGATGGTGACGCCCGTTGATGGTGACGCTTGTCGAATGATGCTACAGATTGCGAAGGCCCACGCCCGTCGATTGAAATCGAGGGCTACACCTTGCAAAGTCCCCCTTCGGGGACTGATACATCTCATTGGGTCCTTATAGATGCTACAAGATGAACCAGTCTGCCGCAGGGCAGACTTTGTAATCTGTAGCCCTTGATTTCAATCGACGGGCGTTTCTTACCCAGAATGTAACATGCCTAACCACACCTCAGGCCTAAGTACCTAGCAGCCTCTCATAAATAGTCGTTAGCTGCTCCGCATGTCGCTCCCACTGGAACTGTCGCTCCACGAACTGCCGCCCGGCGTGTCCGAGGCACGCGCGGCCCTGCGGATCGTCCAACAGGCGGTTGACGGCAGCCGCGAAATCATCTGGCGTATCGGCCACCAGCAGGTCGCGTCCGGGCACCCCACCAACTCCACGGTTCGCTATCGAGGTCGCCACCACGGGCGCGCCCACCGACATCGCCTCCTGCACCTTCATTTGGATACCCGAGCCTGAACGTAATGGGCAGATAGAAATCGTGGCCCGCCCCAGGTAATCGCTTACGTCGGGCACCCACCCCAGCACCTCTATCCCATTCTCCGGCTGGCCCAGCGCGCGCACCCTCTCTGTCGGGTTGGTGCCCACGACCTGCCAAACAAGCTGCGGGTGCGTGGCTCGCAGCCTGGGCCATACCTCGGCGGCGAACCATAGCACGGCTTCTTCGTTCGGGTGGTATCCCATGTTGCCGGTGAAGATTATGGTCTGTGAATCTCGTCCTTCAGGGCCTCGGAACTGGAAACGTTCTAGATCGACGCCCATAGGCAGCACCGTAATGCCGTCTCGCCCGCCAAGCGCCTGTTTGTCGGCTGGTGACGTGACTATCAGCTCAGGGTAACGCGCTACCACTGCTTGCTCGTAGTCGCGCATTCTCCTGTACTCTATCTCATATGCGAGTCGCTTGGGTCCACTTACCTGCTCGCGGCGGTCGGCAAGGTTCAGGGTGAGGGAGTCGATCAGGTCAACCACAATGGGTGGCCTCTCGACGGCCCGGACGTAAGGCAGCATCCTTACGAGTGTCACATGCAGCAGGTCGAACTGCTCCTCGGACAGCAACCTCATTAGATGCCGCTGCACGGCCGGGATGCGGTAGTAGTTTACCTGCAAAGGCAGCTTCGATAGCAGGCCCGTGCCGAGGTTCCAGAGCGTTCGCCACCTGGGAAGCGGCACGACCACAACCCGCTTGCAGTACTTGGCTACCTGCTCGTACTCGTCGGGGCTTACCGGCCTCTCGGCTATGCTCAATAGGGTGATCTCGTGCTCGCGCGATAGCTCGCGCAGTTGGTGATACACACGCGAAGTATCGCCTTTGAGCAGGGGGTAGCAGAATCGTGGTGTGAGAAAGAGTATGCGCATGCTATCGTGCTCGTGTGCTTGGCGAGTCCCGCCGGTCCAGCACCTGCTTGTAGACCTGCTCCGTACCGGCAACCAGGCGCTCTATGGTGAATTGTCCCGCCACCTCTCGGCCACCTGCGGCCAGGCGGCACGCAAGTGCAGGTTCGTCATGGACGCGTGTCGCGGCGTTCGCCAGTTCGTCCAGGCCGCCCGCCGGCACCAGCAGGCCGTTCTCACCGGAGGTCACAATCTCGGGTATGCCGCCCACGGCCGTAGACACCACCGGGATGCCCTGGCCCATAGCTTCCAGCAACACGTGGGGTATGCCCTCGGTGTCCGAAGTAATCATCACAAGGTCGGTGGCCGCGTACACAGTGGGCATCTCGCGCGTCAGCCCGGTGAATATCAGGCGCTCGCCCAGCCCCAGTGTAGCCGCCTGCTCCTTCAAGTTTGCCTCCTGCTTGCCGCCACCCACCAGTAGAAACACCGCGTCGGGCAACCGCTCGACCAGCGCGGCGCACACTTGCAGGTAGAGGTCGAATCGCTTCTCGGTAGAGAGCCTGCCGATGGCTGAGATGACGTAAGCGTCCTGCGGGATGCCCCACCGGGCGCGTGCGGCGTGTCGCTCCTCCGGCGTGGCTTTGCGCTCCACCGCGAAGTCGGGCATGCCTGGCCGCACCACAGTCACCTTGTCGGGACTGAAGCCCATCTCCAGCAGCGTGCGTTGCTGCAATTCCGAGACGGTGATAATGTGGTCGCACTCACGGAGGGTGAGTAGTTCCAGCCTGGTAACGACTTTGCGCACGAAGTTGTCTTGCACCCAGCCATGCACCGTAGCCACGAGGGGCAACTTGCCCCATGTGCCGGGGAACAGCCTGCGCATCAACCAGATGAAGTAATTTGCGCGCTGCCCGTGTACGTGCACCAGGGCGACGTTCATCCTGCGTGGCAACACGCGCAGCCAGCGTGGGTGCCAGCGCATCTCCGGCAAGGGCAATACGGGAATGTCACGCTTGCGCGCGCGCGTGCGGAAGTCCCGTTCGGGATCGGCGGGGTTGGGCTTGCGCAGGAGAAGGATCGCCGGGTCGAATTGCCCCCGCTCCCGCATAATGGGGGAGCTAGCCAGCAGCAATTCCTCCGGGCCGCCAGTCTGCCGGGAGTCCACCGTGCGTATAGCTTGTAAGGCGCGCGGCCTGCCAGTCTGTGGTCTCATCTACCGAAAATCATACAGCATGCTCCCGCTCCCTGGCATGGCCTAAAAGTACGGGAGCGCCTCACCAGCGGTACTTTTGTTACCCGGCGGCATAACCTTTGGGTCATAGCATGCAGCGCCAACCTTCCGGTATCATCCAGGTAGGAGCCACGCCGCAGGGCTCCTCCTTATTGTGCGGCTGCGAACTGAGTGGAAGCGGGTCCTATGAAGCTGAACGTGGTGCAAATGACGGACGTGACCGGGCGGGGTGGGGCCGAGAAGGCCCTGGTTGATCTCGCTCTGCGCCTCGACCGCTCCCGCTTCAACGTCACCGTGATAGTCACCCGCCACACCGGCAACTACCAGCCTCTGCTCGACGCTGCCGGGGTGCGCACGCTTGTAGTGGAGCGCAACAGCCGCTGGGAGAGCCACAAGATGCTCGGCTTGGTGCGCTTCATGCGCCGCCAGCCCGTGCACGTCCTTCACACGCACCTATTTGGCGCGAACACCTGGGGTCGGGTGCTCGGCAGGCTGGCCGGGGTGCCGGTGATAATCGCGCACGAGCACTGGTCCTCCAAGGCGCAGCGCGAAGTGTGGGTTGACCGGCTTCTCTACCGCCTCACCGACCGCATATTGGTGCCTTCCGAAGCCAGCAAGCAACTGGTCATGCAGATGGAGGGAATCCCCGCGCGTTATCTCGATGTGACCTATAATGGGGTAGACATCTCGCGATTCAAGCCTGGGGCCGAGGCCGCGACCGTACGCCGGGAACTGGGGCTTGCACCTGGAGACGTGGTAATCGGCACTGTGGGCCGCCTGAGCGCCGACAAGGGCGGCCAGGACGACCTCCTATGGGCCGCGAACGAATTGCGAAAGTCGCACCCGCACGTAAGGCTGCTTATAATAGGTGATGGGCCGCTACGCCCGGAGTTGGAGAAGTACGCAGGCGAGTTGGGCATGCTCGACTCAGGAGCCGCGCTATTTACCGGCACCCGCGACGACGTAACCCGCCTGCTGAACGCGATGGACGTGTTCGTGCTGCCCTCGCACAAAGAAGCGCTGCCAATCGCGGTGCTGGAGGCCATGTCGATGTGCTTACCTGTAGTAGCCACCCGCGTGGGCGGCGTACCGGAGGTGGTGCAGGACGGCTCGACGGGCCTGCTGGTGGAGCCTGGCGACAGGCCCGCCCTCAAGGACGCCGTGGCCCGCCTGGTGACAGACCGCGATTTAGCCCAACGCCTTGGCTCATCGGGACAGGCCAGGGTGCACGCCCACTTCACCATAGACAAGATGGTGGACCACGTCGAGGAATTGTACGAACGATTGATGCTGAAGAGGGGTTCTGTATCTGAAACGTGAAACGTGAAACGTGATGCGGTTATCTAAACAGGGTAGGTGAATACGCTACATTGACATAACAGTTACGAAGCCCCACCTTGTCATCCTGAGCGCAGCGGAGGATCAGGTGGCATGCGAGAGTCCTCAACATTCAGGATGGTATAGGCAGGAGGGACACTGGTCCTTCAATCGTAAGAGTCAAGAACGGGCCGCTGATCCTTCGCTACGCTCAGGATGACAAGGGCGAGGCTTTGGTTCCGCAAGTTCAACATTCTGGCATCCGGGAGCCAAACTGAGCAAACCGCATCACGTTTCACGTTTCACGTTTCAGAATCCCAAACGAGGTAAAGACCTATGGAAGTCGGTACGTACCTGCGTATAATCGCCCGCTACTGGTGGGTGATCCTGCTGTCTATGCTGGCCGCCGGGGGTGGGGCCGCCCTGCTCGATTCCGTGCGCACACCCCAGTACAGCGTCCAGGCTCGCGTGGCCGTGCGCCCATCGGCGGTGCTCACCAACACTCTCACGATTGTGGACCTGGTGGGGCAGATTGGCTCCCGCCACGTCACCGGCACCCTGGCGCAGACGTTCACCTCCGCTGACGTAAAAGCAGCCGCCCGCGAGGCAGCCGGGCTTACCCCTGACGAGGCCCAGGTGTACGACCTGGAGGCCAACGTGCTGCCCGACTCCTCGGTGATCGCGGTCAGCGCCAGCGGCCCCGATCCCCAGGCCCTCGCTCTCTATCTCAACGCTACCATCAGCAACACCGTCAGCAAAGCCCATCAATACTATAGCGTCATAGACCTTGAGCCGCTCGAAATGGCAAGCCCGCCCGTCGAGCCTACTTCCCCTGTGCCCGCACGCGACATCCCGTTGGGCGTAGCCCTGGGACTTGCCCTCGGGGTGCTCTTAGCCATCGCCCTCGACTACCTCGTAGGCTCCAGGGGCGTCCAGAGCGAGCTTCGCGCCCTCCACCCCTACTACAATCAGGAAGTAAATAAGTGATTTGGGAATTGGGATTTCGGATTGCGGATTTGAAGGCCGCTAAATAACTCCGAAGTCCCAATTCCTAAATCCCAAATCCGCATGCAAGTCCGTACTCTCCGGCCACCACCCGCTATACTCGATCCAGGGGTCACCAGGGTCTTTGTGCTGGTGGCGGTGCTTGTTGGGCTGATCGTGGGTTTCGCGGCGGGGTTGGGCATGCCGCAGAACTTGCTTATTGCCCTGTCGCTCAGCCCGTTCCTGCTTATGTTCATCTACGCGCGGCCGCACTGGGCTGTGACTGTGTACGTGGTGCTGGTCTACGCCGACTTGCTCAGCATCATGGTCAAGTACCACGACTTCCCGCCGCTGGCGCGCTTCGCTGGGGCTATCATGCTCAGCGCGGTGCTCGGCTACCGGGTGGTCTACCGGCGCGAGGGGCTGAAGAAGGACGAGGTCACTCCCTGGTTGGTAGCTTACGGAGCGGTGGTGGCGCTGGGGCTGCTATATGCGAGAGACCCCAATCTCGTTATGCCCAACCTGATCGAGTTCGCCCGCAACTTCCTCACCTACCTAATCATCATCAACTCGCTGACCAACCTCGGGCGGCTCAAGGCCACGTTGTGGGGTCTGCTCGGCATAGCCACCCTGCTCTCCCTGCTGACCATCTACCAGACTGCCACCGGGAGCACCGACTCCGATTTCGGCGGCCTCGCCCAGTTCCGCGTGAGCGAGATCTTCGGCGGCTCGGACGCGCCCAGGCCCGGCGGCACCATCGGTGACGCCAACTACTACGGCCAGCTACTGCTGATCGTGGTGCCGGTTGGCCTCTACTTTGTGTTCGAGTCGCGTGCCCTGCTGGTGAAGCTAATCGCGCTTGGGGCCACCACGGTTATCATTGGGGCGATAGTCTTCACCTACTCTCGCGGCGATGCAGTAGCCCTCGGCGCTACCCTGTTTGCGGTAATGCTCTTCAAACGCCCCAGGCTCCCTGCCCTTATCGTGCTCCTCATGGGCGGTGTGCTGGTCCTGCTGGCCTTACCCAGCAACTACGTAGAGCGTATGAGCACCCTGGTGGGCACCATCACTGGCGACCAGCGAGCCATATTGACGGAGGCCTCCATTCGAGGCCGCGTGGGTGCGGTCAGCGCCGCCGTAGACATGTTTGCCGACCACATGGTGCTCGGCGTGGGCCGCGAGAACTACCCACTGCACCAGCTCGAATACCTGGAAGGCAGCGCCCTCGCCCTGCACCGTCGGGCCATCCCCCCACACGACCTTTACCTGGAGATTGCCACGGAGCACGGTATTGTGGGCCTCCTGGTGTTTGGTGGGCTGATACTGGCCTGCGTCAGGGCGTTGCGCGAGGCCAGGCGGCGCTTCATGGACATGCTGAACCGGGAGGGCGCGGAACTGGCCGTCTGGCTCGGCATAGGTCTGTTCGGCTACCTGGTGAGCAGCGTCTTCTTGCACGGGGCTTTCCTCTACATGCTGTGGCTGCAAGTAGCCCTCATGGTGGCCCTGCGCCAGATCTCACGCAACGCCGAGGTGGAGCACGCCCCGGCTACCGTGCCCCCTGACGAGCAAGCGCCGGTGCTGCCCTTCGCGGACCCTACCGCTCCCAGGGCCTACCTGCTGCCCGTGCCGTTGGATAGGCTCACGCCCCCTAGTTCGAGCGGCACGCCGGGGCAACCAGTACCCTCCGTGGTCGTCCACCCTCCCGAAACCCCCGGTGAGTTGATCCGCAGGTTCTACGAAGACCACGGTGGTGAGGAAGTGTTCGGCAAGGCTGTCAGCACCGTATTTGAGGAGCCAGGCACCGGAGGCCGCACGGTGCCGGTCCAGTATTACGAGTTTGCCCGACTGGAGTGCCACACCGCGGACCGCACTTTGCATGAGGTGGTAATAGGCAAGGTGGGACTTGAAGTGGAGGTGAGAGGCAAGCCCGCGGACCTTCTGCCTCCCGCGCTGCAAGGGGAGCAGGTTAGACTCCAGGGTAGCACTATGACCGTACCCGTCGCCTTCTATGAAGCGTGGCAGACGGGAGACGCTGACTTGTTCGGTTACCCGCTAAGCCCCGTGCTGCTGGACACATCTCCCGCCGGACTGCCCGTCTACGTGCAGTACTTCGAGCGCGCCCGTTTGGAGTACCACCCACACAGCGCGGGCACCGGCTACGAGGTGCAGCTCACGCCTATCGGCCTGGAACTATATAACAGTCGCTACGGGGTGATAAGCTAATGCCCACTTCAAGTTTCACAGTGCTTTCCTACCACCGCATAGCCGAACCCGGCTGCCCCGACCTGGCCGACTCGCTCATCGATGCCTCGCCCGCCGCTTTCGAGGAGCAGATGCGCCACGTGGCCTTGCACTACAACGTCGTTTCTTCGTGGGACGTGGTGCGTGCTTTCCAGGAGGGCTTCACGCTGCCCCGCCGCGCCCTGGTGATTACCTTCGATGACGGCTACCGCTGCTTCATGGACACGGCCATGTCTGTGCTCGAACGCCTCGGTCTGCCCGTGACGCTGTTCGTGGCAACGCACGTCGCTGGTGAGCCTGCCTCACTTTTCTGGTGGGACGAACTGTACCGCTCAATCAGGGGCACAGGGTTGCAGCAGTTAGAGGTGGCGGGCCTCGGAACGCTGCCCCTGGGCGACAAACAGGAACGTGCCGAGGCTTTCTCGCGCATCGTGTCCCATTTCGAGAGGCTGGCCGAGGACCAGGCCAATGCTCTCCTGACCACGATTGTAGAGTGTTGTGGCGTGGAGCCGAACCGCGAGCGATACCTGCTGAATTGGGACGAACTGCGGGCGCTTGAAGCCGAGGGCGTGGCGATTGGCCCCCACACCCGCCATCACCCTATCCTCGCTCAAGCGGCACCCGGCCGTGTCATGTCGGAGACGCGTGGCTCGTGGCGGGACCTTACCGCCCGTTTGCAGCGGCCCCTGCCCATCTTCTGCTATCCCAACGGGCGCGAGCATGCCGTCAACCGCACCGCTATGGACGCAGTCAGAGAGGTAGGCCTGGCCGCTGCCTTCACGACTATGCCCGGCCTCAACGTAGCGGGCAAGACCGACCCTTACCGCCTGTTCCGCATCGGTGCCACGGGAGGCGAGTCCTTGCGCCACTTCGCTATCAAGCTCAGCCCGGGGGGTCGCGTCTACCGTGGGATAAAGAGCATGCTACGGGCACGGCGGTCGGGCAACGATGCGGGATAAACGTCGCAGGTTGCCCACACTGTTGAGGGTGCTGCTGCTCTTGCTCGGCATCTTGGCTGTGTGGCTTGGGGGCGACCTCGCCTACATCGTAATAGGGGCCGAGACCGACTACGCTGCCCCGGCTGACGTGATAATCGTGCTGGGTTGCAATCCCTACGCTCCACGAGGCGGGCCGAGCGTCTGCCTTAGCTCGAGGGGCCAACACGCCGCCAACCTCTACCACCGGGGTCTGGCCGAACGCATAATCGCCACCGGCGGCCATATAGAGAACGGCCCCACAGAGGCGTCCGTGATGCTGAGGGTGCTGACGGCAGCCGGGGTGCCGGAATCGGCGGTGGTCTTAGAAGAGCACGCCCACAACACGATACAAAACATCGGGTACAGCAAAGAGATAATGCAGCAGAACGGCTGGGACACCGCCATCCTCGTCACCGAGCCGTACCACATCAAGCGGGCCACCCTTGTAGCCAGGGACGCCGGGCTGCACGTCTACCCCTCGCCTGCGGTCGAGAGTCCCCTCTGGCGCAACCCCGATCAGCGCAACTTCCGGCTGCTGAGAGACACCGCGTCGTTGGTGCTCTACCAGCTTAAGGTGGCTACCGGTACGCGGGAGTAGAGCATATATCTAGAACACATCTCAAGAATGACAGAACCGAATAGGAGTACACGACTACCCTTTGTCATTTCGAGCGCAGTGAGAAATCTCGTCCTTCAGCACCCAAATACCATTTTTCCTTCAGTCACTCTGCACAGCCAGAAAGAGGAAACGTAGTGCTGAGGGACGAGATTTCGAACGCAGTGAGAAATGACAAGGTCCGACTCTGCCGTCTCTACCGGGCTATGCTATTTATGAGATGGCTTCTAGAGACTAGGCTTCGCGCGGTGCCAGCCGCTTGCGATTGAGCATGGAACGCGCCAGTTCGAGCATGCCGCCGACCGCCGAACGGTCCAGCAGCCAGATGGCCGCTCCGTACACCGCCCCGCCTACGATCACCGACAGGACAAGCACCGGTATCCCTCCACGCTCCGCCGGGTCCACCGTGAAGGAGAGCAGGCGCACGGCGGCGGACATGAGGCAGGCGGCGACCAAGGGCGGCCAGATCACGCGCAACTGCTCCCACACGCTGATCTTGACGAAGCGGGCGACAATGAGCATGTCGATCACGATGCCCACCACGCGCACCGCCAACTGCCCCCACGCCACCCCTTCGATGCCGTAGTTGGCCGCACCCCACCAGAGGGCGGGCACCAGCATCGCCAGCTTCACCAGGCTGATGTAGTTCAGCACGTCAGGCCGGCCCACCGCCTTGTAAATAACCCCCGGCCAGTAGTTGATGCCGCCCAGCACCATGTAGACCGAGAGTATTTGCATCACCGGGATGACGGGTGCCCAGTCGGGCTTGAAAAGCGTATGGATGAGCGTTGGGGTGACCGCGAACAGGCCGAAGCCCAGCGGTGCCAGTATTATCAGCATGTAACGCTGCATTTTCAGGTACGCTTCTCTCAGCGCCGCGAGGTCCGATTGCAGCTTGGCCGCCACCGAGAAGGCCACTGTCGCCACCGCCTGGGCCATGTTCCTTATCAGCAGATCGGGTATGCGGAAGGCGAGCGTGTAGATACCCAGCGCCGTGGGGCCGAGCAGCGCGCCTATGATGAAGTAGTCTACGTCGGCCAGCATCGTGCCCAGGCCGCCTGCCAGCATCGTCTGGAAGCTGTAGCCGAGCATCGAGCGCAGCAGGTCGCGGCGGAAGAGCCGGGCGGGCCGCCACTTTGTCACCACCCACAGCAGCACCGTGGCGCACGCCTCCCCGAGCACCTGCCCCCACACCAGGCTCCACACCCCAAGCCCCGCGAACGCCAGCGCCACCGACAGCACGCCCTTGAGCAGCGTCCGTCCCACCTCTGGCACCATGCGCCGCCTGTAGTTGATCTCCTTCTGCAACAGGGCGTCGTGCGTGCTGCCCAGTGACGCAAACAGCAGGCTGAGGCCGAGCACCTGCACCAGTGAGGTGACGGTCGGGATGTCCTGCGGGTTCTCGCTGTAGAAAAACTGTGCGGTGTAGGGTGCCAGCAGCCAGTTGGCGACGAAGAGGACCATGCCGATGCCGCTGCTCAGTGCGAAAGCCATGTTGGCGGCTGCCGGACCCTCACGCCCGTAGTAGATGACCGCCGAGCCTATCCCGAAGTCGCGCAGGATGTCGAGCACGGTGATAACGAGCAGGGCCATGCCGACCAGGCCGAACTCGGCGGGGGAGAGTATCTGAGCCAGGATGAGCGTCGATACGAACACCAGCCCCTTGCTCACGACAAAGGCCAGGTAGTTCCAGGCGGCCCCTTGCGCTGCCTGCTTACCCAGCCCGCCGCCTGAAGCGCCCGCTGATTCTGTTGGAGTGTCCGTGTCCAGGTAGTTGTCCTTATTCATGGGGCAAAGTAGTTGTGCTGTTCCATTGTACCCCATGCACCGCCCACGCATATCACCCTATCGGGCTACCGCGAGGGCGACACAAGGGTAATTGCCGCCATGCCGTGCGTGTGATACAATCGCTGGGAACACAGCCGCGTGCGGGTACTGGCGAGTGGCTGTTGCAGCATGGCATGCGCTGTGTGCCCTCCCATCCATTTTGAAGGCGGCTACTCACACCCTACATGTCTCTGAGACGGTCGATAATGTCAGCCCTCTACAGGGCCATCTACTTCGCGGGCAAGCCTCTTCCCGGTGGGGGCATCACCATACTGAGCTACCATTCGCTCGACGATTTGGGCACGCCCCTCTCCGTCTCTCCCAGGCTATTCCAGGCGCAGATGTCAGCCCTCGCGGGGTTGGGTTGCCGCACTTTCACCATGTCGCAGGCGGCCGAGCACCTATCCTCCCGCCGCCCCTTCCCTCCGCGGGCCGTGGCTATCACTTTCGATGACGGCTTCGCCAACTTCGCGGATGTGGGTCTGCCCACTTTGCAGCGATACGGCTTCTCGTCCACGGTGTACGTAATTACCGGCATGGTAGGCCGTATGACCCGCTGGACCGACGGGCCTCGCGCGCTACCCTCGCTGCCCATCCTCACCTGGGAGCAGATTGAGCAATTGCACGCACAGGGCGTGGAGATAGGGACGCACACAGCCACGCACGGCTTCCTGACGCAATACAGCCCCTCGGCCCTGGAGCACGAACTTACCGCACCCCGCAAGCTGCTGGAGGAGCGGTTGGGCACCCCCGTGCGCTCCTTCGCCTACCCGCAGGGCGACTACGACGGCCGTGTGGTGCGAGCCGTGCGCGCGGCGGGCTATGCAACGGCGACCACGGTTGACCAGGGTAGGGCAGGGCCAGGCAGCGACCCCCTCAGACTGCCGCGCCTGCTGGTGAGCAACAACACCACGCCGGAGATTATGAAAGCCTTCGTGGTGCCCACAATCGGCCCCGCCTACGTGGCAATCAACCTCGTGGTAAGGGGCCTGCTGCGGCGAAAGCGGTGGCCGCGCCGCAAGCCCGGCGAAGTGCAAAGCACGGACACGCTGCCGGTGCCATGCTAGCCACGCAGCAGGGAGTGCTACACGCCGGGTGGCTGGGCGGCGTTGAAGAATTGTTGCTACCGCTTGGCCTTACGCCAAAGTCAAGCCAAGACCGCGAAGGGACATGCTGAATATGCCTCGACAGCGACGAGTGCGGGTGCTCCAAATTATCGATGTGCTTGGGCCGGGCGGCGCCGAGATGCTGCTGCACACCCTTGCCTCCGCGATTGACGCCAGCCGGTTCGATCTACACGTCTGCGGCCTCCGTCCCGATTACCCCTACGACCTCGCCCCGCAGATTCGCGCCCTCGGCGTGCCCGTTGTCGCCATGAACCAGCGCAACGCTTACGACGTGCCAACGCTCATCGCGCTAATCCGCTACATACGCAGGCACAAAATTGACATAATACACACACACCTGCTCGCCTCCGATATCATGGGGCGGGTCGCGGGCTTCATCACGCGCACTCCGGTCGTGTCCACGGTCCACAACTCGCGCCAGGACTTCGACCACGAGCCTGCTCGCAGACGCTGGATGGAGAGGTGGACGGCGCGGCTGTGGTGCCGCAGGCTGATCGTCGTGTCGCCCACGTTGCGAGAGGAGATAGCAGGGTGGTACGGCCTGCCCGCCAGCCGCTTTGTAGCCATACCCAACGGGGTAGATACCACCCGCTTTCGCCCCATGCCCGAATTAGACCGCACAGCCCTGAAGCGCGACCTGCTTGGCGACTCTGGGGTGAGTGGCGAGGCCACACTCGTTCTGAACGTGGCGCGGTTGATGCCGCAGAAGGGCCTCCGCTACCTCGTGGAGGCGGCTAGACTCGTCCTTGATAGACGGCCGGAAGTGCGCTTCGCAGTAGTGGGACAGGGTGACCTCAAGGACGAACTGAACGCACAGGTCGCGGACCTGGGGCTGCATGGCAAGTTCGTGCTGGCTGGGATCAGGAGCGACGTGCCGGAGTTGATGGCGGCTAGCGACGTGTTTGTGCTTTCGTCGCTGTGGGAGGGCCTGCCCATCTCCCTGCTGGAAGCGATGTCCTCCGGCTGCCCGGTGGTGGCGACAGAGGTGGGGGGCGTTGGTGGGGTGGTGCAACACGACCGCACCGGCCTGCTGGTGCCTCCCGAAGACCCACAGGCCCTCGCCCAGGCGATACTAAGCTGCCTCGACAATCCACAGGACGCTCAGCAAAGGGCTACGGCCGCACGCGCATGGGCGCACGCGCATTACAGCATGGAGACCTGGGTGCGCAAGTTGGAGCAGCTTTACATGCGGGAAATAGGCAGGCATCGAGCCTAGCACTCGCGCTTGGTCAGGACTTCCTAACGCGCTTGGCTCGTTCCAACATTGAGGCGGGCAGCAATCGTTTCACCAGCCCGCGTGTCGAGGCAACCAGTCGCTCCTGCCTGCCAAGATCGCTGCCCCTTCCACCACGTGGATAGATACGCAAGCCGACGATTGTGCGCTGTCCGTTCTTCCATTCCGCCTTGTATGGCTCCTCGCCGCGCAGGAAGTCGTAGGTAGCGGCCCCTTCCTCGATGGCCCGCTTGAAGGTTTCCACCAGCATCACCAGGCCCACGCTCATGCTCTGCCACTCCGGGTCGCGCCCCGCCTGGTAGTAGCTGAAGGTGTCGCCGTGTCGCAGGGCGTACAGCGATGCTACCGCCTTACCCTCTACGTTCAGGACGAACAACCGTAGCTTACCCCGCTCGGCGAGCAAGGTAGTAGCGTCCCTGTGAAACGCCTCCACGTCGTACCCGGTGATGCCGTCAGAGCCGCCCTCGCCCAACCACCGCATGGCGTGCAGGCGCAGGAACTCGCTAAAGGGTTGCGCAAGCTCTGCCGGGTTCTCAATGCACTCCACGCTGAAGCCCGGTTGCTTCTCTAACTGCTTCTTACGGCGGCGATAGTTCTCCCGCCGCGAGGAGCCGCGCAGGAAGTCCTCAAACGTCTCGCCGGGCTGGAACGTCATAGTCGGGCACACGAAGCCGTGTCGAAGCTCTGTGACGTACTCAGGCGCTGAGAAACCGCTTTGCAACAGGGCCAGTGTGGCTGACTCGCTGTCTATATCGGCCAGGTCCAACACGTCCCACGTGCCTTGTGACCGCCGCAGGTGCTCGGCAAACGCCTCCACCACCGTCCGGTGCCGTTCTGGCAAGGCTACAACGTCCATGTAGTCGCCGCAAACGTGAGTCTCGCCCAGGAAGGTCAGGCGGCGCAGCTTGCGTCCCAGGGCGCGGCGGTGCTCCAGGCATAGCGGCATCAGCCCCACCAGCCTGCCGCCATCATCGCGCGCCGTCAGTATATAGAGCTGTCGGTCCGCGCCCAGCCGTCTGTACCACGGGTAGAGCCATTCCCAGGAGTTGAATATGCTCGCGCCGCTCCTATCAAGCAGTTCACCCCACTCGGAGCGCATGGCCGCGAACCTCAGCACATCGGTGACCAACCCTATCTGCAAGGGTCCAGGTATGATTGAGAGAGGCTGCGCCAGCACATGCTCTAGTTCGTCGGCTATCGTTATCGGACGTTCCATCGTGATCATACTATACACCCACCGCCCCGCCTCTCTGTTGTCCGCACACTACCTCCCGCACCATACGCGCCACGTAAGCCATGCGCCCTGGGGTGAGGTCTTGGTGGCAGGGCACCTCCAGCACGTGCTCGCGCAGCCATGCCGCGTGGGGGAACCGTTCTGGGTCGCAGGAAGGGTGGAAGTAGTGCCAGAAGTCAATCGCCTCGATACCCACGGCCTCCAACTTCCTCACGACCGCTTCCTTGTCTCGCACTATCATGGGATAGAAGAGCGGGCACACGCCTTCCCCCAGGTGAGGCATCAGGGGCTGGCCTACGTCGCGCAACTGCCGCAACAGGTAGCGATAGTTGCGCCGCCGGACCTCTATGATGCGCGTCATGTCCTGCGCGGCCAGCACATTGTGGCTCGCACTGCTCATGCCCAGGCCCGCGTCGTCCGGGTTGAAGTGGTCGCTGCCTGTGGTCACTCGCTCTATGCGCGCGGTTTCCACAGTACGCTTGCCCAGCCGCCGCACGCCCTGTCTCACCAGCCTCCCGGCCTTCCCGCCGCGAAACTCCACGTTCTGTAACAACGAAGAGAGTATGTGGCTGACCGTGGAAGTAAATGGCGGTGCCTCTGCCTGCCCCAACTCGGCTGCACGCTCTGCCAGCTTGCCGTTCAACACCATCAGCCCGCCGTTCGGCACTGGTAGCATCTTGTAGATCGAATAGAAGGCCACATCGCCCGTGCTGCCCAGGGGCGTGCTTCCCTCCGACGAGAGGAGCGACAGGGCGCAGTCCTCTATGAGCGGCAGGTTGTAATGGTCGGCCAACGCCCTCATCTGCCGGCTGGGGCCTGGGAAGCCCGCGTAGTGAATTAGGTACAGCGCCCTGGTGTCAGGTCCAATCAGCGCCTCTACGTCAGCGGGGTTCACGTCCCAGTCGCGCCCGACGGGGTAATACACCGGCTTTACCCCGGCCGCCACCAGCGTCTCGATCTCGACCCCGTGGTGGTAGGCGGGCACGACGACTTCCCCACCCGACAAGCCAAGCAGCTTGATCGCCTCCCAGAGGGCGTTGCGGGAGAAGTAGTAGTACGAGGCGGAGGGGCTGTCGAAGGGGAACACACCTTCGCGCCCATCCCGCCGCCCCGCGCGGGGCAGGAGCATGCCGGGCCAGAGGGTGGGCAGCGACGGGACGAAGTAATCTTTTGGCCGCACTAGACTATCCAAGTCCAATCCCCGCGCCCGAATCGACCAGCCACGTTACCGCGTGTTTTACCTGCCGGGACCACTTGAACTTGTAGTTGCGGAGGAACCTGCCGTACGGGCTGTCGCGGAAGATATACAGCCGAGTGTGCTGCCTGCTGTCGCTCGCCCAGTCCCGCTTCCACGTCATATCCGGCCCCAGGAAGTCGAACTCGGTCAGCCCGTCGCTGATGCATTGCTTCACCACCTCGTCCATCAGCAGTTGGCCGGGGCTGCACTCCTTCACGCTCTCGTCGTAGCCAGGTTTGAGCAGGTAGTAGGTCGAGCCGTAGGTCAGCCCATAGTGGAACGCCACAGTTTTGCCGTCCACCCGCAGGTAGTAGAGCGCCAGGCTGCCGTCCCGCGCCGCGAAGCGGGCAAGCTCCGAGTAGAAGCCCGCCACGTGGCCGTCCTGGGCCATGGCGGTGCCCTCGCGCCCCTTCCAGCCGCTCTGCTCCACCGCGAAGCCTTCCTCCAGGTGGTATGCCAGGTCGCGCTCGCCGGCGGCCCTCTGGACCGTCACAGGCCCCTTCTCGGCCAATCTCTTGTGCCTGCGTCTCAGGTTTGCCTTGAACTTCGTGTCGAGTTGCTTCTGCATCTCCTCATGCGTGGCGGGCAAGGGGAAGTAAGGCGAGTTGTCACCCTGCCAGGTGCCGGCGGGGTGGCCCGCATGGGTGGCTGCCTCGTACAAGCGCCACGCATGGCCCCCCGGCGGCACGCACGGCAGGTGCAGAATGTCCCAGTTCCGGTCGCGTCTCAGGTGCCTGACGAACGCGGCTGCGACTTCTCCAGGATTCTCGGCAATCAGGTCGAAGCGGGGCGTGTGGTCGTTCGCCGCCGCCGAGAGACACCGCGCGGGCGCTCCCAGCACCATGCCCCGTTGCTCAATGAGGGGCAGAGCGCCGACCAGCTTGCCCTCGCCGTCGTGTGCGGCCAATATCCGCCACCTCGCATCCGCCGCAAAGTTGTCCAGCCATATGCGGAACCACTCGTGCCTGTAGAAGGGTTGGTCATCAGTAGCGCGGACCAGGGCGTTCCACTCGTCCTGCATCCGCATGAAAGTGGTGCGGCTGGTTACCTCGCTTACGTGTAATGCGGTCGCACCGGCAGCGGTGCCGGAGGCGAGAGTCCCCGGTGTATGGGGAGTAGCCTGGGGGTATTGGGCTTGCGAGATAGCGGCCATTAGTGCTCCGGTGTGCGAGGCTCCACGTGAGGGCGGTGCCTTAAGTGCAGTCCTAAATACCTCTCGTTTCGTGTGACACCCTGGCTCGCAAGGTGTGACTGATACGTCCTATCATCTTCGCCCCGAATAATGATCGTAACACCAGGCCCAGTTTGAGTTTGGCCTTATAGAACGGGTCCATGACCAGCGCCAGCAAGGCCAGTCCAACTGCGCTAACACGTCTGCCCCGGTCGTCCGCCAGGCCCACCGCCGTGTAATAGAGGTTCATGCTCTGCGCGGCCATCGCGATCCAGAAGCGGTCCCACGCCGACGGAAGCTGCCCGATATAGCGTCGGTGGAACTCGCGATTCGAGCGGTACCGTTGCTCGATCTTGCCCGCCGACAGGCTGCCCGAATGCCGCGTGTAGTAAATGAGCGGCTCGCCTATCACGCTGATGGGGTACTCCCTGGCGATGCGCAGCCACATATCCCAGTCGTGGCCCAGTGGCACATTCTCGTCGAACATACCCACCCTGCCAAAGACCGAGCGTCGCACCAGCGCCAACGAGGTGTTGCCGACGAAGTTCTCCACCAGCATCCGCTTGTAGACCCCGGCTGCTTCCAGCGGCTGCCGCGCCACGAGGTAAGGGTGCTCGCCGCGCGCGTCCACCTGCCACTCGCCACCGGACACCAGCCCCACGTTAGCGTGGCGCACCATCTGCTCGACCTGCCGCTCCAGCTTGTGCGGCAGCCAGCGGTCGTCGCCGTCCAGGAACGCAATCAAATCGCAGTTGCTTGCTACAATTCCCGCGTTGCGCGCCGAGCTACCGCCCCCGTTCTCCTTGTACGCGTAGTGTACGCCCCGGCCCGCGTACCGCGCCACGACCTCAGCCGTATCGTCGGTCGAGCCGTCGTCCACCACGATTATCTCGTCGGCTGGCAGCGTCTGCGCTAGCACGCTTTCAATGGCCGCCGGGAGGAACCGGGCGTAGTTGTACGTGGTTATGACCGCGCTGATTGTTGGTTTCATAATCGGGTCCAGGGGAGGCTCAGGTAAGGAGCTTGCTAGCGCGCTCAATCTCAGTTGCCGCCGAGCTTTAGCACCACCGCCACGGTGCGCAGCAGAATAAGCAGGTCGAGATATAGCGACTCGTTCTTGATGTAGTACAGGTCGTATTCTACCTTGCGTAGCGTGTCCGCGATAGTGTTGCCATAGCGGTACTGCACCTGCGCCCACCCGGTAAGCCCTGGGCGGACAGCCCGCCGCGCCAGGTAGAAGGGTATCTCGCGCTGCAACTGCTCGTCGAACTCGGGGCGTTCTGGGCGCGGGCCGACGAAGCTCATGTCGCCCACCACGATGTTCCACAACTGCGGTATCTCGTCAATGCGGCTCTTGCGCAGGAAGCGCCCGATACGGGTCACGCGCGGGTCGCCGTTGCTGGCCCACACCGCTCCGCTCCCGGCCTCGGCGTCCTGGCGCATCGAACGGAACTTGACTATCTTGAACAGCTTGCCGCCCTGGCCCACGCGCACCTGCTTGAAGAAGATCGGCCCCGGCGAGTCGAGCTTGATCGCCAGCATCGTCAGCGGGATGATAGGTGCGGCTACTATGAGCATGCCCAGTGACATTACTATATCAAGCCCCCGCTTGATAAGCTGGTAGGTGCGCGTCGTCTTCTTCACGTTGGCCGGGAGGGCCACGTACCAGTCGTTGCCCAGGTGCGACACCGGCACTCGCCCCGTGAGGTCCTGGTAGATGGCGAACATCGGCGTAATCTGTGCACCTTGCTCGTGCAGGCGGGACAGGGTGTGCAGTAGCGGTCCCGTCTGTAGCGGGTTGGCGAGCACCACCTGGTCGATGCCGTACATCTCGTTGAAGGCGATAAGCTCGGAGGTGGGGTGCACGCTCTCACGCCTGATTGGGGCCTTGTCCTGCGCCAGCTCCGGCGCGTCATCAAAGTAGCCCAGGAACTCGTAAGTCTTGCCGTCGTAGCGGCGGATCGCCTCTACCATCTCGAAGCCGTCCTGGTTGGCACCCACCACCACCACGCGCCTGCGTAACGGAGCGTGCGACATCGCCAGGCTCAACATGACGCGCACCGCCGCAATTGGCAGCATGAGACCGGCGATAAGCAGCGTTTCGCTGATGCGGGGCCGGATGCTGGGCACGACGCCGCCCACGAACCAGGCTACCAGCGTGTAGCTAATTGTGGTGACCACGACCACCTTGGCGGCGGCGTAGGCGGTGTAGAAGCGGCTCTGCATCGTCGGCACCCTGTAGGCGTCGAAGGCGTCCGCGAAGAAGAACCAGAGCATCGTGAGCACGAGGAGGCTCACGCCCATGGCGCTGCGCGAGTAGAGCCGGTCGCTCATGCTCAGGATGAAGAAGCAGCCCGTCGCCAGCACCGACCAGTCGGCGAACGCCTGCAACAGCTTGCGCTCTCCAATCGCCAACCCCCGCTTCAAGGGGCCGGTCCTCAGACTCCCGCTGTCGGTGAGGGTACGCGCGGTGGGCGGGGCCATCGTCCCCGCGATCGACCGCGCGCGTGAGGAGCCAATAAGGGCGGTGTAGATGCCGCCTACTACGCTCGTTTTGTCAGTTAAGAAGTCTGGTATTTGCGCCATTTGCCTGGTCCCTTCCCCGTTGGAGACAGGAGGGTCCCTGACGCGCCCGCAGGGTTACCACTCGTGACTGTTCCCGCCCTCGCGGGCATGTGGATAGTGAAGCAGAACAGCTGCTCTGCTGTATGCGAAGTTGTATGCGCCCGTGGTCTATTAGAAAGTACTACCGGGTATCATCATTGTAAGAGTGCGTCACGAGAGCCAAATCACCCGAAGGTGTTAACTCATTACGCGTGAGGGTGGTATATCAAGCACTACTTTGTGATACCCTTACTACTCATTTGCCGGAGGAGACACCCTGTAGATCTCCTCCAGCGTTGATTAACATTCGTTATGTTGCCTTTACCTGTCGCCGTAGCCTACCGCTACGAACTTGGCGACCTGCCCGCGGGTGGCGCTGCTCGAAGGCCGGAAATAAGGTCTCCGTGCACCGTCGCACGGCTCGCCCCGAAGCCCGCAGGTGTAGCCACCCACAATATGGTTAGCCGACATCGCCTCCACGTACGTGTGGAAGGGGCTGCCCTCCGGCACGTCCGCGAAGGTCTCCGTACCCGCTGCCGGGGCCGGTAAGCCGAGCGCCAGGGCCATCACCTTGCTCAACTGCCCGCGCGTGATGTTGCTGCCTGGCCGAAAGTAGGGGCGGCCATCAACGTCGCAAGGTTCGGCCTCGCTACCACATGGATAGCCGTTGATGATCCCGTGCCGCGCGGCCGTCTCCACGAAAATGTAGAAGGCGCTGTCGCGTGGCACGTCGGCAAAGCTGGGGTCTTTAGGGTTGTCCATAGCCCAGCCCGTGGCGCTCACCACCATCTTGAGTAGCTGCCCCCTGGTGACGCTGGCGGACGGTCGGAAGTACGTACCCGGACAAGGTTCGCCCTCGCCCCCGCACGGATAGCCGCTGATGTAACCCCGCGCGGCCATCCATTCCAGGTATGGCTTGAACACGTTCTCGGGAGCTACGTCGCCAAAGGTGGTGTTGGGGGTGCCGGTGGGCACCGGGGTGTTCGCATGCGCCTGCGAGCTTACCGGGCAGGGGACGTTGCTGTACGTAAGGTACAGGTTCCAGGCATGGAGGGTACCCAGGTCGTATGCCCCGGTGTCGTTTACCTCCAGCTTCCACGTGCCTTTCGCCTGCTGGCCCACCAGCAGACCGAGATTGCCCGCTGGCTTGTATGTGCCTGTGCCGGGCGGGCATGTGGTGCCCATCGCCAGGCTAGCGCCCTGCTTCAAGCTAAAGCCGGTATTACCCTGCGTCCAGACGTTGCTGCCGCACCTGTGGGAGAAAAGCTCCACACGCGCGCCCTGCGGCGAGATAAGGAACACCGTCACGTCGCTGGCGTACGTATGGGCAAGACTCAGGCCACGTACCTCCACCTGCGCCACCGTGCCGGTGTCATTCACCGCCAGGGTCGAGATGGTGGTGCCCCGGTCGGTAAGCGGCCGGGGTACGTCCGCGCTGGCGTAAGTGGCCGCACAACCGCCACCCGTCATGGGTGTCTGCGTAGCCGCTGGCGTAGCCGTCCGCGTCGGAGTACGTGTCACTGTACCCGTGAACGTAGGCGTGGAAGTGCGTGTAGCGGTGCCGGTCCTTGTCGCCGTCGCAGTCCTCGTGGCGGTTCTAGTGGCTGTATTGGCGGCCGGTTGAGCCGTATTGGTAGGCGTTGAGGTGCGTGTGGTGGTAGCACTCGCGGGAACTGCCACAGTGGCGGTATTAGTCAGCACCGGTGTGCGAGTAGCAGTAGCGGCAGGCTGCGCCGTGTTAGTAGCGGTATCCGTTGGCAGTGACGTTCGCGTGGCTGTGGATGTGGGCACAGCAGTATTGGTTGGTTGTTGTGTATGTGTATACGTTGCGGTCGCCGTAGCGGTTTTCGTGCTGCTAGGCGGCACTGTGGGCGTGGGCGTGCCGGTGCTTGTGCTGGTCGGCGGCTGCGTATTGGTGGCGGTGCTCGTAGCAGTGTTCGTGGGCGTGGCGCTAGGTGCAGACCCGCAACTTGTGCTATCGACCGTGACCCTCAGTTGCCAGGCGTGCAGCTTACCAACATCATATTGGCCCCCATCGCTCACCTCAAGCGTCCAGGTGCCCTGCGCCTGCTGCCCCACAAAGGCTGCCAGGCTGGCCTCTTCCGGCTTGTAGGTGGCCTGCCCAGGTGGGCACACAGACCCCATCGCGCCCGCCGCCGACTGCGCTATGCCGAAGCCCGTGTTCGCTGCCGTCCAAGCGCCACCACCACACACCGCCGCAAATAGATCTACTCTCGTACCCTGTGGGCTTACAAGGACCGCCGTCACGTCGCTGGCGTACGTGTGCTCTATCCTGAGGCCGAGCACCTCTACCTGCGCCACCGTGCCCGCCGCGTTCACGTTGATGGCCGAGGCGGTCGTGCTCAGGTCGCGAATGTCCTTTGGCAAGTCGGTAGCGGCGAACGTCACCGTACACGCGGTGCCCTGGACAGGCGTTTGGGTTGCTGGGGGTATCGCGGTCTGCGTTGAGGTCCGCGTGGCGGTGGCGGTATTGGCGGGAACACTCGTGTTGGTGGCGATGCCTGTGCTGGTAGACGTGGCTGTGTTGCCGCCGTTCTGCGGAGTAGGGGTGCCCGTGCGAGTGGGCGGAATGGTGGGCAACGTGCCGGTGGCGGTTGGGGGCACCGGCATCGGAGTTCGTGTGGGGCGAGGGCCTGTCTTATAGAAGTCCTGTCCCTCGCAACCTCTAGGCGCGCCATCCCAGTAGCCCGCGAACCTGTCCAATATATTGGCGGTCAGTTGCTGGATACGCGCATCGGCGTCGTTCGAGCGGGCGTACGACTGGAACACCTGGTTGGGGTACGAGTGGTCCATCAGGCCCCACGACCAGTGGATGCTCCCTGCCGCGAACACCATAGCCCCGCTTGGCGCGGTGTAAATGGTGGTGTTCTGCGGATAGGGCACGCCCCTGTCGTTGTAGGCCACGCCCTCCGACAGCAACTCTATCCCTGCGGGCGTGACCGAGTTGTAGTTGTACAGGATGGCGTTCCACTCTTCGCCCACGATGTTGTTGACAATATCGCCTGTCCGCAGGCCCGTGCAGTCCCAGTACCACTTGCTGGGGTCCACGGTCGGCTGCCAGGGCATGTTGTAAAGCGCGTCGTCGTAGTAGCTCATGTAGCCCGTGCCAAGCAGCCGGTTCTCCGAGCGGTTCAGGTTGCGGAAGGTGATCGTTGGCCCGTCAGGTCCCGACTTGATGGGGTCGGCAGTCGCGTCTTTGTAGCCCACGACGATGCGGTTGGGGCCGAGGCTGGAACTCTCCATGCGGATGCGCCAGTACGCCTCGTTAGCCGACAGGAAGAGCACGTTCACTCCGCTCGCCACCGCGTTCTCTACAGCGTCGAACTCCTGCCATGTCCAGTACTCGTCATGCCCCATGACCAGGTAAGCCTTGTGCCCCAGCAGGATAGATGGGTTGGCGGCGCGGTCCACGTCGCTGATGTAGGTCACGTCGTAGCCGGAGGCCTCCAGCCAGCGGATCATCTCTATGTCGTGGGTGAAGAGGCCCCCGGTGCCCGCGCCACCCTTATACGGGCGGTCGAACGACACCTTGTAGCTTCTAATTCTGTTGCTGCTGCCGTTGGATACCACTCCGTCGCACTGGTTGTTGCTCGTGTTGGGGGTGCCCGAGAAGTAGAGGCTCTCGCAGCCGTAGCGGTTGTAGGCCTGGTTGGTCTTGGTAGGCTCCATCGCCAGGATGTCGGCTGCGTAGCCATCGTTGCGGACGATGAAGTAGACGAAGAAGCGGTGGCCCTGGTTGGAGTCGAGGCGCAGCAGATAGATGCCGCTGATCCAGTTGGCTCCCGTTGGGATGGCGAAGGTGGGGGACCAGGGGCATTGCACCAGCCCTGTGTCCTTGTCGCGGGTGCAGGCGGGCTGCGCGGGCGTGGAGATGTTGCTTTGCTCCCAGTAGAGGCGCGCCCCCTGGTCCTGGTAATAACCCAGGCGGTACAGTTTGGCCGACAGGGACGCGCCGGTGGATTTCACATGTACGTTCATTGGCTCGCCTGCGTTGACGCTCACCGCGCCCGTGAAGGCCGACAGCTTGCTCATGTCGTGGTTGCCCACGTCAGCCCACTCGCTGGTGCCGGGCAGGGCGTTCTCCACCGCGATACGGCTATTGGCGGGCCTGGCACTCACCGCCCCTCGCGGCTGAGTCTTGCCGTCGTCCTGGGCTGCCATGCCGACGCCAGGGAAGCCCAGCCCAAGCAAAGCCACAGCCGTGCAAAACAACACTGCCAGCTTGCGCCTATCTTTTATTATTCTGCCCCTAAGTGCCAAAATTTCCCTCCGGGTGCTGAAACGTGAAAGGTGAAACGTGATGCGGCTTTATGTACCCTGGACGTGTTTTGCGAAACACATGACACTTACCGCATCACGTTTCACGTTTCACGTTTCAGCACAATCCTGCCTTCATGGACATTCAGGTCCACTTCCACCGTGCCGTTGGTGAAGCTGCGCCGCCACACGCCCGGTATGACCTCTTCGCGGGGGCCGGTGGGCGTGCCTAGCTGGCGGGCGGTGTCGTATTCGGGGTAGAGCCAGAGCGAGTTGTAGTACGAGTCGAAGCGGGTGTAGCGGAAGAATGCCTGCTCGCCCTCGGCCACGAGCATGTAGCTCGCCAGGGTGAAGCGCAGCCGCGCCTCGTCCTCTCGCGGACCCTGCCCGACCATCACCAGGCCCTTGCCGGAGGCCAGCCAACGACTCGCCCGCTCAAGCTGCCCGCGCCACTGCTCCGAACTGCGCCATTCATCAATCCAGCGCACGGAGAACGATTCGTCCATAGCCCCGTCGAGGTAGGGCGCATAGGAGTCCCAGGAGTCGGCAGTGGACCCGCCGCCCACGAGGTTCGCCCACATAGGCCACTCACCGACCTTGCGGCGAGCGCCTTCCAGCCATCGAGCCATGCCTGCCCGCCACTCGGCATCGTTGGCATACTCGCGCACCTGCCCGTCGGCGTTCTTCACGTCGGTCTTCGGTCGGTCGAGGTCCAGGTCCACGTTGTCCAGCCACACGCCGTCGTAGTGCCACTTGTCGCGCATGAAAGCGAGGCGCTCCTGGGAGAAGGCCTGCCAACCGGGGTCGGCGGGGTTCATCAGGTAAGTCCACCGCCCCGAGCCAAAATAGTCGCCCGCCAGGCGCTCGCCGTCGCCGTTGTGCAGGAACCACGACTCGTGCGCGTGCACGTAACGGCAGAAGTCGTCCCTGTCCCAGGCCAGGGTGTTGTCGAGCGGCTCGTACCCCGCCTCGCACTCCTCTGACGCGTCCCTGTAGGGGCCTGGCCCCTCCACCGCGTTAGCCGTGATATAGGTGTAGACCGGGCCTTTATACCCCGCGTCTCGCAGTTCGTTCCGGTACTCGATGTCGGCCAGGCTCGTCAGGTGGACGTACCTGTGGGCCTGTGCCATCTGCTTCGGGGTCGTGCCGTCGTCTGGCGGCTTGTGGAACCAGGCCAGCCCGAACACCGGGGCGGGAATGGCAGTCGCGGTAGGCTGCGGGGTAGCGGGCGCGGCCGTAGCAGGAACGGTCGGCTCGGTAGGCGGAAAGGTTGGTGAACAGGCGGGCATGCCGGGTATGACAACCGTGTCCTCGGCTGCGACGGCCAGCACGGTGGGCGATTGGGCCGCCTGCTCCTTGTCCGGCGCGTACATGCCGCGCAGCAGCAACGCAGCCACAATAGCAAGCCCCGCCAGCGCGATGCCGACGCCCACAAGTACCGAACCCTGCCTCTGAAATCTTGACACCAGCTTTATAAACCTCTTCCTTACCAATACCAGCCCCTATGTTTTTCCTCACGCACGGTAAACATTCCTAGTTATCCATGACCACGCGCACCACCGGTGGAGCAGGCGCACTCAGACCTCATGATTGTAAGGCAGCACAAGGCGGCGCCAAATCACCCATTAGGGTTAGAAGGGGTAGGACAGAAGGGTAGCTTCGCCCGCGTGAGGAAACTATCAGTGGGCGAGGTACTACCGCGTTTGGGGGTAGGATACGTCGGCGCAGGCTTGACGCGCCCGCCGGTCGTGAATGTATAATCACGCACCGGCGCAAAGGCATGCGCTATTAACCCCATGCCTATAAAGCAAGCGGCATACCAGCAACCGAGGAAAAGAAGATGCCCACGCACGAAATAGGACACAACATCTATAGCATGGCCGAGCGCCCTGACTTGCGCCCGCAGATATGGGAGATCGACTCGGTCGTTTGGCCCAAGTTCATGCTCGAAGATACAGTTGCGAACCAGTACTGGAACCGGCTCTACGTAGACTTCCCCAGCAACATCCTGGTGCTCTGCGAACAGGGGGTGGAGGGCGAGCGGGTGATAACCAGCGCTGTCACGATCCCCCTGGCTTGGGATGGCAGCTTGGAAGGTCTGCCGGACGGCTGGGACGGCGCGATCCTGCGGGGCTTCGAGGGCCTGGAGGCTGGCGTGGCCCCTAACTGCCTATCGGCCCTCTCCATCACCGTCGCGCCCGACAGGCAAGGCTCCGGCCTCAGCGGCACCATGCTCAAGCAGATGAGGCGGCTCGCCCAGGAGAGCGGCTTCACGGCCCTCATCGCCCCCGTGCGCCCGAACCTGAAGCCGAGCTACCCCCTCACCCCGATGGAGCGCTACATCACCTGGACCCGCGACGACGGCTCGCCCTTCGACCCCTGGCTGAGGGTGCACTGGCGGCTTGGCGCGCGCATCCTGAAGGTGGCCCCGCGTTCGATGTTCATCCCAGGCACGGTGGCCGACTGGGAGCAGTGGGCAGGCATGCGCTTCCCCGAGAGCGGCACGTACGTAGTCCCCGGCGCGCTAGAACCCATCACGATTGACGTGGAAGCGGACCGGGGCGTTTACGTCGAGCCTAACGTCTGGATGCTCCACGAGATTAGAGCTGAAACGTGAAACGTGAAACGTGATGGGGCTTGTGTTACTGGGTTCGTGAATATGAATGGGCAGGCATTACAGGACCAAGCCCCTTCCTTGTCATTCTGAGCGCAGCGAAGAATCTCGTCCTCCATGCAGGTGTTGCCCTTTTCCTTCTGGTCGGTATAGACTAAAGGAACGAGGGCAACTTGGGTGCTGAAGGACGAGATTCTTCGCTGCGCTCAGAATGACAAAGCCTACTTTGGTTCTGCTGGGCCATTACTATGGTATTCACGAACCAAATAGCACAAACCGCATCACGTTTCACGTTTCACGTTTCACGTTTTACGTTTTACGTTTTACGTTTCACGTTTCAGAACGACCCTGACGAGAACATCGACCTGTCCACCCGCTGCCCGTGGGACTCCAGGCGGCTGATGAACTTGGGCAGCAGGCCGGTGGGCATAAGCTGGCCCCTCACTTTGCCGTTCTCGTCGTCGCCTAACTCGCGGAAGCGGAAGATGTCTTGTAGCACTATCGTGTCGCCTTCCATGCCCTGCACTTCGGTGACGTAAGTGACCTTGCGAGAGCCGTCCCGCAGACGCGCCTGTTGCACTATAAGGTCAACCGCCGAGGCCACCTGCTCGCGAATGACGCGTATCGGCAGGTCCATGCCCGACATCAGCACCATCGTCTCCAGGCGGGATAGGGCATCGCGCGGGGTATTGGCGTGCAGGGTAGTGAGCGAGCCGTCGTGTCCGGTGTTCATCGCCTGGAGCATGTCCAGCGCCTCACCGCTGCGGCACTCACCGACCACGATACGCTCTGGGCGCATGCGCAACGCGTTCGTGACCAGGTGCCGTATCGTCACCGCGCCGCCGCCGTCCACGTCAGCCGGGCGGGCCTCAAGGGGCACAACGTGGCGCTGGTTTAGGCGCAATTCCGCTGAGTCCTCAATCGTGACGATGCGCTCGCCATCGGGTATGAACGAGGAGAGCACGTTCAGCAGTGTGGTCTTGCCCGAACCCGTGCCGCCCGCCACCACGACGTTGAGCCGGCCCACCACGCACGCCCGCAGAAACTCGGCCATTTGTGCCGACATCGTACCAAACTCGACCAGGTTCTGCACCGTAAGAGGCGTCTTGAAGAACTTGCGGATCGTGATGGTGGTGCCTCCAATCGCGCAAGGCGGGCCGATAATGTTGACGCGCGAGCCGTCGGGCAGCCGGGCGTCTACCATCGGCCACTTGCGGTCCAAGCGCCTGCCGAGCGGGGCCACGATACGCTGGGCCACCCGCATCACATGGTCGTCGTCCAGGAAAGTCACGCCGCTCTCAATAAGCTGGCCCTTGCGCTCGATATAGACCTGCTTGGGGCCATTGATCATCACTTCTGTGATTGATGGGTCTTCCAGCAGCGGCTCCAGCGGCCCGTAGCCCAGGATTTCGTCCATGACCGCCTTGTATAGCACTTCCTGTCCGCCCGGAGGCAGCGTGCCCGGCACCTGCGAGAGGGCCGCCATGAAGCGCCCGGCCAGCATCTGCTCAATTTCGGGTTTGCGCTCAAGCTGCACGTTCTGCGGCAGGCCGGAGAGCACCCGCTGGGCCAGGGCCATCACCAACTGGGGCGGTGCCTGCATCCCTACGCTGTTCGCCACCGGGGTCCACACGTTGCCCGCCGGGGTAGCGGGAGCCAGTTGCCCGGTCGCCAGGTGCTCCGTAGACGCGCCCTGGAAGTTGCCCGCCTGCGCATTCGGATGCATCCCCGGCGGCACGCCGGGGTTTACATAACCCTGCGGAACTCCGGGAAACGGCCCCACTTGCTGGTGAGCGCCCGGCCCGTACGTCTCGGTTTGCTGCCCCGCCTGTGTGGATGTGGTGTTCAATGGCTGTATGGGTGACATCCTGTATTCCTCAATCCGGTATCTACTGTAATCCGCTCTCTATATCGCAACGTACCAATCGCGCTAAGCCCTAGCTCCGGCACAACTCCATACTTACAAGTCGTAATTCACAACTTGTCACTCGTCCTGTGTCCAGCGTGGCTCGTTGACGGGTACCACCGTAACGATGTGGCTCTTATTGACCGCCACGAAGCCGACCTCGCGGTGAGCCGGGTCCAGATGGCCGCGCAGGGTAGCGCCCGTCACCGCCAGAAATGTTTCGCCCTGGTTGTTCAGCTCGTCTTTGATGCGCTGGTCGGGCTTGACGTGCACGAAGCCGTGCACCACGCCGTGCAGGGTCACGATGTCCACCTCCACCGAGGCGGTGCGTATCCTGGGCGTAAATACTTTGCCTTTTTCGTCTACTCTTTCGTACATTCCCATATCCGTCCTACTTATGTATCAACGTTGTCAGTGCTTCGGCTTGGCGTTCACAAAATAGGTGCTGCACGCAGCATCCACCAGTTGAGGGGTCATCTCCGGGGGCACGTTGCGGTAGCGGGCGATGCCCATAAGCTGCCGCAACAGGTCGCGGGGCTGGGAGGCGCGGAAAGGCCGCCCCGCCTCAATGTAGTGCTTCTTCACCAGGTACGTGAAACCGTGCTGGTCGAACGGCACGTTGAGCGACTTGCACATCGCCAGGAAGATCTCGTAGAACTGCTGCGGCGTGGGGTCGGGCACGTTCAGCTTGTTCTGGATGCGGCGCAGGAACGCGTCGTCAATCAGGTCTTCCGGCTGCAAGTTGGTGGAGAGCACCAGGAACAACTCGAAGGGCACCTGTAGTTTCTTGCCCGTTTTCAGCGTCAGGAAGTCTATGTTCTTTTCCAGGGGCACTATCCAGCGGTTGAGCAGCGCCTGGGGGCTGACCTGCTGGCGGCCAAAGTCGTCAATCAGGAAGAGGCCGCCGTTCGCCTTTAGCTGGAAGGGGGCCTCGTAGAAGCCCGCCGTTTCGTTGTAAATCAGGTCGAGGGAAGGCAGCGTAAGCTCGCCGCCCACGATCACCACGGGCCTGTGTACCCGCACCCAGCGCCGGTCGGGGAACTCGGCCCTGGTGGAGTCGGTCTCGTTCGCGCCCTGGGGCACGGCGGGGCGGTGGCTGTTCAGGTCGAATAGCTGGATGATCTGCCCGTCCGCCTCAATTGCATAAGGGATAGCCATGTTGCCGCCCAGCATGGTGGCGATACGCTCGGTGAGCAGCGTCTTGCCGTTGCCAGGCGCTCCGAACAGGAAGAGCGACTTGCCCGCATTCACCGCGGCGCCAAGCTGGTTGAGCAGTTCTTCGCTGATGATGAGGCCCTTCAGCCCGTTCTCCACCACCTCGCGGTTAATTATCGGCCGCCTGTTGGTCTGCATCTTGAGGGCTTCTATGTACCTGGCGAGAGGCACGGGGCAGGGGCCGACGTAGCTGGAGCGTGCGAGCACCTGATGGGCGCGCTCCATCCCCTTCACGGTGAGTATGTACTGGTAACCCGCTTCACCCAGGCCCGACGTGCCGCTCACCTCGCAAAGCTGTTCCTTCTTCATCAGGTTGATCGCCTGGTCGATCACACCGTAGAATGGCACCCGGATCTCGGCTGAAATCTCCTGGCCGCTCATGTACGAAGTGAAGTACATCGTCTTGATCACCAGGTCGGCTATCAGGCCCTGGTTGATGCCTGTCTCCTCTATGCTGCGCGGCTCCGGGAACATGGCATCGCTAAGCTCGTAATGCCCGTTGGGTTGCACTCCGTGGCCCCCCAGCGACCCGGACGTGAGGCGGCCCGTGGGCGACATACCGTTGCCGTTACCGGGCATCCCACTCAGCGCATTCAGGGCGTTTACCGGCAACTGCGGCTGCGTCATTGGCGACGTGCCCAGGTCGGGCTGAGTGGCAGCGCCGGGCTGCGGCATATTCATGGTCTGGGCTTGCGGGGGTACGGCCCCCATAGCGGCCAGCGGCCTGATGTTAGAGCCTTGTGGCTGGCTGCCCAACACCTGCTGCAAGTTATCGTTGCTCGGTTCGGGGTACGGAAAGCCTGGTATCTCTTCCGGCAGCGGCCCAGCGTTTACCGCAAAAATAGGGGCCGTATGCGCGGACGCCGGTTGTCCGGCGTGGCCGTTTGCATAAGCCTGCGGCGGGTTAGGTGCGCCCTGGCCGTTCATCTCCGGCGTGTTGGGCGACAGCCCGCTGGTCGTCCAGGGCAGGCGTGCGGCCTGCTGGCCCTGCGCGTTGTGCGGGGTCGTGCCATTCACATCGTCGGGCACGTGGTTTTGCCACGGCAACTGGGTAGCGGGCGAGTTCTTCGGTTGGGAGCTAGTCACACCCTGTGCTCCTCGTCAGTAATGGTGTCGATACAGTACGGCGCACCCGCCATACACAATAATGCGCCACGTTGCACACAGTCCAGGCGGTACTACTACGGCTGCGCTATAGGCATTATATCTGCGTTCCGGCGGCCTGACTAAGGGTAGATAGTCCTAGTCAGGATAGGATATTGGTCCACACCCAACTAACTCCATTACCGATTTCGGCCATGTACCAGGCGTGGCGACCATGCTCCCCCTTGTCATCCTGAGCGCAGCGAAGGATCAGTGGCCCGTTCTTGACTCCCCCTATTGCAGGTCCAGCGTTCCTTCTACCACCATCATTCCGAACGTTGAGGACTCTCGCTTACCCACCTGATCCTTCGCTGCGCTCAGGATGACAAGGGGGGCTTGGGTTTCGTAGTTGTCATACAAACAACCTCCTTGTCGCCTTGCTAGAAGGGTCAAAAACGCTCAACCATCCTTGCCGCCAGGGTGTATCATTAAGTGTGGCTCCTACGCGGGGCCACTGTTCTTTGGTGCAAGGCGGCGGGGAGGAGACGGAAAATGTCGGCGCGTGAGTTTTCGATGCTGCTGACGCTGGGTGCCATCTGGGGTGCCTCGTTCTTATTTATCAAGCTAGGATCGCAGGGGTTTGAGCCTTTCGCCCTGGTGGAGGTCCGCCTCGCGCTCGCGGGCCTGGTCCTCTTGGCGGCCAACGCACACCGCAAGGGACAGTTCTCAGCCCTGCGGGCCAACTGGCGACCGCTGACCGTCATGGGCCTGCTCAACTGCGCCGTGCCTTACACGCTCATCACCTGGGGCGAGCACTACATCAACAGTGGGTTGGCCGCCATCTACAACGCATCGTCACCCCTCTGGGCCGCCTTGCTCCTGGCCCTGCTGCCGGCCTCTGCCGAGCGGCTGACGGGACTGCGCCTCCTGGGTCTCACGTGTGGCATGCTAGGCGTCATCCTATTGGTGAGCGGCAACCTCAACCTGGCTATGGAGGACCCTCTGCACCTGGTCGGGCAGTTGGCATGCTTGCTGGCGGCAGTCTCCTACGCTGTGGCGGGCCTTTACGGTAGGCGCGCCCTGGTGGGGGTGCCCACGACCGTTTCGGCTACGGGCCAGCTTGTTACGGGCGCGATCATGCTCATGCCGCTCGCGGCCCTGCAACTGCCGCAACGGATGCCCTCGTGGCTCTCGATAGGCGCGGTGGTGGCGCTGGCCGTGCTGGGCACGGCGCTGGCCTCGATGATGTACTACTGGCTGCTGGGGAGAGTGGGTGCCACGGGCACGCTGCTGGTGACTTACCTGTTGCCCGGCTTTGCCCTCATCTGGGGCGCGCTGTTCCTGAGCGAGCAAATTACCCTCACGGCGGTGCTGGGCCTGGCCCTGGTGCTCCTGGGAATAGCTATCACGTCCGGCAGCGGACCGAAGCTAGTTGCCGCGGTTGCCAGGCTCAGGCGGGGCCGTGCGTCCGGGGGTGGCACCGGGAGCTTGCCCGTTTAGCGGCAGCCGCAGAGGTTGCGCCCAACCACCGAGTGGATTGTAGCTGCTGGCCCCGCGACTCGTCTCGCGGGCGTTCATGATGATGCAGTCGCCGCCGGAGCCTTTGGCCTGCATCAACTGTGAGCCGAGCAGCTCCATTAGCTCCGGCAGGGTCAGCGTGGTGCCGTGCCGTATGCAGGTGCCGCCGATGCTCACACTCACGGGGTTCGTCACGTTCGTGCCCGGCCACTCCATAGCCCGCATGCGTCGCAATACCTTCTCGCCCACGATAATGGTGCCCGCGGCGTCGGTATTCGGCAGCACGATCACGAAGCTGCTGCCCGAATAGCGTCCCAGGAAGTCGTCGTCGCGGCAGGTCTGGTCCAGCATCTCTGCCACCCTGCGCACTACCTCGTCGCGGGTTTCCTCGCCGTACGTCCCGGCCAGCTCGTCAAAGTCGTCCACGTCTATGAACAGGCAGCCCACGGGGAAGCTGGAGGCGCGGCGGCTGCTCAGCTTGGTGGTGAGCATGTCCTCTACCGACTCGCGGTTGTACAGCCCGGTCAGCGGATCGAGGTCCAACGCTTCGTCGGGGGTGATCTGCAACGGCTTCAGTTCCCTGGTGGTAGCCATGCCGCTGGTCATGCGCTGTGCCGTTTCCACCTCGGCCTGCGTCACCTTCGACATGGCGATGATTTCTCGCCTGTAGCCGTAGGTGGCAATCAGTGGTTGCGCCGACATCTCCAGCCACATATAGTCGCCGCCTTTGTGCCGGAAGCGGTACTTGACGCGACTCTGCTCGTCGCTGCCCGCCAGGTAGCGGCCCAGGAGCCTGTTCAGCCGCGGTACGTCGTTCGGGTGGCAGTAAGTGAGCAGGCTGCTGCCCATCAACTCGGCAGGCTCGTACCAGAGCATTGCGGCTACTGCCTTGCCCGCGTACAGGTACTTGCCCTCCACGTCATGCACCGAGAGCAGTTCGCCCGCGATTTGCCCTACCAGTTCGTAGCGGCCCCGCGCCCGCTCCAACTCATCCGATGCGGTGCGGCGCACTATGGCGTTGCCCAGGTTGGCCCCTATCAGCGACATTACATCCAGGAAGGTCTGGTCCGGCTCCAACGGCTCCACCGAAAAGAACTCCATCACGCCGACCACCGCACCCTCGGCGGGCACGGGGAAGGCGAACCCGGTAGTAATGCCGGCGGCTTCGAGTTGCTCGGCGCGTGGCGAGCTTGCGATCAGTCCCGGCCCCACCGTCCAGACCGCTTGCCTCTCGGTGAGCACCTGACCCGGTAGCTCGGCACCCATGTCAAAGGACATATTCTGCGTCACCTTGCGCAACGCGCTGAAACGGTCAGGCTCTTTCAGGTGCCACACACCGGACGATGCAAGCTGGGCGTGCGCGCCATTACGTGCGTACAGGTCCCCGCGCGCCAGCAGCATGTGTCCCACAGGCAGGCCGGTTACTTCGCAAATACGGTCAAGGCACAACTGCATAGCCTCTTCCAGGCTGGCGGCGAGACCTATACCCGTCGCCACCTCGCCCGCTAGTTGCAGCAAGCCCGCCACCGTGTCGCCCACCCTGAGCGCCTGGGTCTGCGTCTGCTGCTCTACGACCTGCAACCTGGTCCTTAGCTCGTCAATAGCGGCGACCGCGTAGGCCACCTTGCCCTGCTCGTCGTACACAGGCCCCGCCCACACCTGCACGGGCACGACACCCTGCGGCTGGCGGATCTCGATGTCCGAAACCACCGCTTGCTGCCCCATGAGGGCGCGGGTTATCGGGGCTTCGTCCAGTGGGTACAGCCCGTCGCTGCCTGCCTTGTACGCGGAATAAACGTGCAGGCTGCCATCGTCCGGTCCAGCCTCATCCGGGGTGAACTCAGGGGCAACGCCAGGGCCGAGTAGATTGCGTGCCGTCTCGTTGGCGAACCATGTCTCGCCCATCGCGTCCACCACCATCAGGCCCAGCGGCAGCGACGATAGCAGCTCAATCAAGCGGGCGTCGTCCTGCGGCGTGGCAACAGATGGCGGAAGCGGGTTCTCGGTAGGGGCTGAGGCACTTGTCACGGGTTGGACAGCCGGCTCAGGAGTTGGGGCGACTTCGGTGGCGTAAGCGTGGGGCACATGAGACCCGTTGGTCTTCTGGGCGGTGATGTCGCGGATTACGGTAATGAACTGAAGAGGCTTGCCGAAACGGTCGCGCACGATGGACACCGATTGCAGGCCCCAGACCACCAGGCCCTGCCGAGTGATGAAACGCTTCTCGGAGCGGTAGCTCGAAATCTCTCCCTTAACCATGCGTTGCGACATGCGGGTATCTACGTCCACGTCGCTGCGGTGGGTGATGTTCTGTAGTGAAAGCTCTTTTAGCTCGCTCTCGTCGTAACCCAGCAGAGCGCATAGCTCCGGGTTGGCGCGCATGAAGCGGCCGTCGGGGCGCACCAGGGCAATGCCCACGGCTGCCTGTTGGAAGGTCAGCCAGAACTTGTAATCGTTACTTTGCGTCGATTCTTCGGAGATGTCCATAAGCAGGCCGTGCGTGCCTCCTTTGAAGATACCTTTAGGATACGGCATGCACGTCGCCCTGGGGGAGTGACCTTTCTCCTAATTCCCGCTAAACTTTGTTCCCCCTCCACCTTCGCGTCGGATGTGCAGACTAAGGATGCGCTTGTGTTAGTAGGGCCTATCTGCAAACACACCACATGGCGGTTGATGAAGATTAACAACATACTGAGGAAATGCTGAGGGCTGAGAAGTTTTTGTGTAGGGGCAGGCCCCCGTGCCTGCCCTTGGTGGACATTTGCAACATGGTACGCCTGGTACGCCTGCCAACCAGAGCAGGCACGGGGGCCTGCCCCTACACAGTATTACCTCAGTAACTGGTTATTCTTCATTATCTGCCAGGGCATCAGTTTGCAGATAGGCCCTAATGGCTCTCAGCGAGGACCGCTTCCGGTTCCGAGGTGGCCTGAGCCCTGATCATGGGCAGCACGATGGTAAAGGTAGCCCCTTCGCCGGGGGAGGACTGCACGCTTATGCTGCCGCCGTGTCTCTCTACAATGGCGTGGGCAATCGAGAGGCCCAGGCCGGTGTTGCCAGTGGCGCGCGTCCTGGATGGGTCTCCACGGTAGAACCTGTCGAACACGTGCGGCAGGTCCTCCAGTGATATGCCCTGGCCGGTGTCTCGCACCCCGATTTGCAGCCACTTGCCGCCCGCGTCGGCAGCAGCCCACATCGACACTTCGCCTCCCTCCGGCGTATAGCGCAGGGCGTTGTCGAGCAGGTTCAGCAGGACTTGCTTCAGCCTGTCAGGGTCGGCGCGCAACAGGGCGGTTTCCGCGCCTGCCTCGCAACGCAGCGACAGGTTTACCCCTTTGCTGTCGGACATGGGCGTCATCTGCTCTACCACGCCTGCGAGCAAGGGACACGGGCTTACCGGCTTGAAGATGATGGTCGGGGCCGTGCTGTCGAGACGCGACAGCGTCAGGAGGTCAGTTACTAGGCGGCCCAGGCGTCTCAGCTCGCCGTGCATGGAGCGCACCGTGCGCTGTACTACACGAGTGTTGCCCCTGTCCGCGCCCATGAGCAGCATCTCGCTCAACCCTTCCAACGAGGTGAGGGGGGTGCGCAACTCGTGGGAGGCGTCGGCCACGAAGCGGCGCTGGGCTTCCAAGGCTGATGCCAGGCGCTCCACCATGCTGTCGAAAGCGTGCCCCAGCCGGGCTACCTCGTTACGGCCCGCAGGCATGCGTATCCGCCGGTCCAGGTCGCCCGCCGAAATAGCCTCAGCCGTGCGCGAGATACGGTCCAGCGGCCTCAGCACCACGCGTGTGAGCGCCAACCCTGCGAGCACGCCCAGGGTGGTGCCAATGAGGATGCCGAGCACCACGTAGAGGCGTAACTGGTTGAGCAAGGCATCCGCGCCCTCCAGCGAGGCCACCTGCTGCAAGAGCAGACCCATACCCTGCCCTTCGGGTGTGGTAATAAGTCTAAGGGGCGTAAGGACCACCAGGATGCGTTCGCCGGTGGGTGCATAGGCCACCCACTGTGTGATTGAGCCGTCCGCTATCCTGTCCTGCCAGTCAGCGGCCAGGGGAGGTATGTAGGGAGGTTCGCCTCCGGTAGGGGACTGGCTGGCGCTGATGGAGGTACCTCGCTCGTCCAGCACGGCAACCGCCACGTCGGAGCTACTTAGCCCGCGCACCAGCGAGTCGGCCACATTATCGAGCGAGCGTGGCGGGCGGCGGTCCCTTGGCGGAAAGAGTTGCTCCAGCGAGGTGCGTGTCGTTCTCTCCAGGCGTTCCCTGGTGTTCTCGATGAGGAAGCTGTCTAGTTGCGCGTAGAGTGCAAAGCCGAGCAACGCGAGCACGGAGGCCAGCAGCAGCGCGTAAATGACGCTGAGTTGCAGGCCCACCGGCACGTTCCACACCAGGCTTCTTGCACGTCTAGCCAGCGACATCGGGCGGCTCCAGGCTGTACCCCACACCTCGCACGCTGCGGATCAGGTCCCTGTTTTCGTCTTCCAACTTCTCGCGCAGGTGCCTGATGTGCACGTCGATTACGTTGGTATCGCCATAATAATCGTAGCCCCACACGCGGTTCAGGATAACGTCACGGCTGAATACCTGGCGCGGGTGGGTCAGGAAGAGTTCCAGCATGTCGAACTCGCGGGGGGTGAGTTCCACGGGCTTGCCGCCCCGCGTGACCCGCCGCGTCTGCCGGTCCAGCACGAGATCGCCCACGCGGAGGGCCTGCTGCAAATTGACCCCCTAGCGCCGCAGAATGGCGCCCACCCGAGCCAGCAGCTCGCGGAAGGTGAAGGGCTTCACCAGGTAGTCGTCGGCCCCGCTATCGAGGCCCACCACGCGGTCCTCCACTTCGCCCCTGGCCGTGAGCATCAGGATGCCCACGTCGCTCATGGCACGCAAGCGCCGGCACACCTCCACCCCGTTGATGCCGGGGAGCATCACGTCCAGCACCACGATATCGGGCTTAGCGGACCGTGCTTGCTCCAACGCCTCGTAGCCGGTGCGCGCCACGCTCACCTCGAAGCCCTCGTAGTTGAGGCCCATCGTGAGCATCTCAACGATAATCTCTTCGTCGTCCACCACCAGCACACGCGCGGGGCGCTCCTTTTCGTCACCGGCCCCATTGTTACGCATTATCATTACTCCTTGTACCAGTTCTCATTGAAAGCATTATAAGTGAGAAACCGCGACACATGTGAGGCATACCCACCACACGGCCCGAGAGCATTACGCCCCGCCCGTACCACCCTTCATTCTCAGCCTCCACCCAGAACAAATAACTCACAACTCACAACTCATAACTGGTCACTCGTTACTCCCCACGTATATAGCCTCCACCCGGAGCAAGGCCGGGTGGAGGTTGAGGAGGAGGGAAGTAAGTTGTCTAGAAGGTAGGTGCGGGCACGGGCACCACCGTATCCGCGTTGTCCGGCGCATCCGGCGCTGCCTGTACGTGCCTGGCTACACCGGCTAGCTGCTGGGCCAGCCTGGCCGAGGATACCGCCTCGCTGTAGTTGCCCGCACCGTAGGCGTTGTATGCGCTCTGATAAGCGGCCTGAGCGTCGGCCAGGTAACCCGTCGCGGCGCTGTCGGTGATCAGCGACTTCTGGGCCACCAGGTTGTTGTAGGTCTGCGACAGGAAGCGGCTGGCCTGCGCCTGAGTCACGGTCACGTTAGCCGCGCCCGGCCCGCCGGGGAAGTGCCTGCCACGTCCCACTGGCCGCTGGCTGGCGGACGGAAGCGTCTCGGTACCCAGCGCCTGGGCCATCTGCCCCTCGGCAATGAAGGCCAGCTCCTGGGCCGCATGAGCGTACTGCCCCGCCGCCCCGAACTTCGAAGCCGCGGCTGCCGTCTGCGCGTTGCCCAGCAGCGTCTGTGCGTTGGTCAGCCACTTCGACACGTTGGCCGTATCCATCTTGCCGTTGGCGTAGGCCAGGTCGTCTTGCGCAAGGTCGAGGAGGGTAGTGGTGTTGCTAATCTGGCGGCTAACCCCTTCGGCGGTGAGCGGCTGCCCGCCCGGCCCGCGCTCGTCGAAGCCGTCGCCAGGCCCGCCGTGCCCGCCCCGCCCGCGCCTGCCGCCTCCATCTCGAAAGCCCTGCTTCGGTGCGTCCATCGCGCCGGGAGCGGCCTGTGCGGTTGCATTGGCCGTGGCCCGTGGGGTGGACTGCTTGGGTGTGGCTGTGGTCGTGGAGATCTGCGCGGACGCACCCCCCACAATCGTGCCGACCGTTACAAGGGTCGCCGCCAGGAAGGCCCCGAACCCACTGGCTACTGTTTTCCCGTTCATAGTCTGTTTCTCCTTTTGTGTTTCGCTTGTTCGCCAGGCACTGGAATGTCTCACATTGCCTGGCCCTCTGTTACCAGTATAGGAAGCGAGAATTAAGCTGGACCGAGAGAAAAGTTAAGTCTCGATTAAGATGCAGGGGCAGAGCGATGTAACTTCTGCTATCATTTGCCTGTAGGCACGCGAATACGCAATGAAGACGCCCTCCGAGCGGCCCCGGATTTTGGATTTTGGATTGTTTTCAGTCCGTCTGAATCCAAAATCCAAAATCCAAAATCTATCAGCATCATGGGTATAGCAACTATGGAAGTCACGTTCTTCGAGTCGCCATCCGAGTTTCGCGAATGGCTGGAGCAAAATCACGATAGCGCGAAGGAGCTTTGGGTCGGGTTCTACAAGAAAGGCTTCGGCAAGGCAGGTATTACCTGGCCGGAGGCGGTGGACCAGGCGCTTTGCTTCGGGTGGATTGACGGTATTCGGAAGCGCGTGGATGAAACCAGCTACACGAACCGGTTTACGCCGCGCAGGCGGGGCAGCACCTGGAGCGCCGTAAACATCAAGCGCGTCGGCGAGCTTACTGAGCTTGGCCTGATGCGGCCCGCCGGACTCGACGCCTTTGAGAAGCGGGATGAAGCGAAGGCCCAACTCTATTCCTACGAGCGCGCCCAGAGCAAGCTGGACGAGACCTACGAACGGCAGTTCCGCGAGCACGAGCGCGCCTGGGCCTTCTTCTCGGCGCAGGCTCCCTCGTACCGCCGCACCTCAAGCTGGTGGGTCATGAGCGCCAAGAAGGAAGAGACCCGGCAGCGCCGCCTGGCCGCCTTGATTGAAGCCTCAGAGAGGGGAGAGAAGCTTGGGACGGTGACGGGCGGTTCGGGGGGTTAGCCGACGACAGGGTCGAAAGAATTGCATGCAACCCTGGTGAACGTGAATGTAGGGGCACAACGTACCATACCCCTACACGTCGTCACTGACTGTGCGTCAGGCCAGGCGGCCCAAAGAAAGCGGCTGGGTGCGCCTCGCTGCTGCCGTGGCGGTCATGGATAGCTCGTGGGGCACAGTGAGCGCCAGTTCCATCGGTAGCACCTCCAGGCTCAAGAACGCCGCCACCACCTCCGGGTCGAAATGCGTGCCCGCTAGCCCTCGCAGGTGTTCGCGGACCTTCTCCTCCGACCATGCGGACCTGTACGGCCTGTCCGACCTGAGTGCGTCCCAAACGTCCACAACGGCGAATATGCGGGCCGCCTTAGGTATCTGCTCGCCTTTCAGGCCGCGTGGGTAGCCGCTGCCGTCCCACTTCTCGTGATGGCAGTAAGGTATATCCAGCGCCGGACGCAGGAACTCAATCGAAGACAGCCATTGGTACGCGTAGACCGGGTGGAGGCGCATGACCTCCCACTCTTCATCTGTGAGCGGCCCCGGCTTTAGCAGCACCGAGTCGGGGATGCCCAGCTTGCCTATATCGTGCAGCAGCGCCCCACGCCGGATGTGCGCCATCTCGGTTTCATGCACGCCCATGTACCGGGCGAGGCGGGCCGTCATCTCCGTCACCCTCTGGCTGTGCCCCTCTGTCTCCTTGTCTCGCAAGTCGAGCGCACGGGACCAGCCTTCCAGCGTCACGTCATAGGCCAGCGCCAGCTCCAGGTTCGACTGTTGCAGGTCATCAAACAGGTTCGCGTTGTCTACGGCGATAGCGGCCTGTCCCGCAAGGGTCTCTAAGAAGTCGAGCCACTCACTATCGGGGTCCAGCTCCGAGCGGTGGAAAATCTCCAGCACGCCCTTGATCTGGCCCTTGGCGAGCAGGGGCACAGCGAAGTAGCTCACGAAGTCTTCTCCGGCAAACAGGGGCGCGCGTACCATATCGCTGGTATTCGGCAGGCTGTCGATGCGGAACACGTGCCGCTGGAGGGCAGCCCTGCCCGCGTAGCCCTCACCCAGGCGCAACTGGGACTGAGTTATCCCCGCTGTGCGGAAGCCGCGCCCAGCCCCGTATTCCAGCATCTGCGAGGCGCTGTTAAGCAGCAGTACGTCCGCCGCGTCTACCTTCAATTGCGCCGTCACCTGGTCGAGGATGATGCTCAACGTGATGCGCAGGTCTAGGCTGGCAGTGATGGCTGTATCTATGCTGCGCAGGGCGGCCACCCGCTCCAGTTGCCGCTGAATGCGCTCCTCGTGTCGCTTGCGCAACGTCATGTCGTGCACGGTGATACAGACTACGTGGCGGCCCGCGTGGTATATAAGGTTGGTGCTTACTTCCACGGGCACCAGTGCCCCGTCCTTGCGCCGGTACGTCCGCTCGCCAATCGCCAGCCGCTTGTCCTCCCCCAGGCGGGCAAGGTTCTTATCAATGCTCGCCGCCTCGTGCGCGATTATGTCGTACATGCGTAGGTCTGTGATTTCTTCAGCTGTATAACCAAGCATGCCGAGGAGCGCGGCGTTGGCCTCAAGTATATTCCTCGTCTCAAGGTCCACCAGGTATATGCCTTCGGAAGTCTGCTCCACGACCGCCCGGTACCGCTCTTCGTTTTCGCGGATGGCCGCCTCGGCCCTCTTCTTCTCGGAAACGTCGCGGACTATGCACACGAAAGCCACCGGCTGGTCGTCTTTGGCTTGCATCGTGGAGGCGGACAGGCTAAGGCAACGCTCCTTCTTGTCCGTGCCCGTATAGGCTACCTCGAAGTCCTGTAGCGAACCCTCCGTAGCAAGCCTGGACCTGATCTCTTCCAGTTCCGGCCCGTCGAACACGGTAGTAACCGGCTTGCCCACGAGGGCCTCCACCGTGTAACCGAGCAGGTTGCTAGCCGCCTTGTTCATCACGCGGATGATACCCGCGTGGTCCAACACCAGCAGCGCGTCCGTTATCGTGTTGATGATCTGGTTAGCTGCGAACTCAGGCGTGATGTCGAGCAGGTGGTACTTGCCGATGGCGTACACGGCTACACATAGGAAGCCCAGGATCGCCAGGTAACCGAAGGCGTACAGGGGAATGCCGTAAGCGCCCACGAAGTCGAGCGCTCCGACGTATCCTATCGCGAACGCGATCATGAGCCACTTGATGCGGAGCTTGTGCTTCAGGCTCTGGGCCTTGCGGTACTCCACCCAGTAATGCCCCATGCTGGCGACCAGCAGCGCGACGAAATAAAGGATGAAAGCCGCGCCGAGCACGCCAAAGTGGGTATAGTAGCCCCACCAGAAACTTTGTACCCGGTCTATCAGGAGGTCGGTCCAGAGCGACAGGCCCGCGAACGCCCCAGCGCCTATCCACCCCAGGGCTACGTACCTTTTGAACCTGTCATATAGCTTGAGCACCGAGACGGTAAACTGGTAGGTAGCGGGGGCGATAAAGGGCACGCCCAGGTAGGCCACCTTGTTCCACCACAACGCAGACTCGCTGTCCGGCGAGGAGTACATCATGGAGAACCCGAACAGCCATACGCTGACCACCAGCGTGACCAAGGCGAACGAGAGACTGACCAGGGATACGCGCTCGCGCACCACCACAAGTATGCCGAGCAACAAGATAGCCGCAGTCGTGATAAGTGTGGGTATGGAGTATATACTTAGCTGGTAATCGGCCAGGCTGACTACGTGTTCTATCATAACCTGTCTTCTCTAGCGGAAGGAGCCGAGTGGTGCCTGCGGGGCTGCCATGCAATCAAGTGTGCGCTACTCTCCTGGCACTTCCATGAACAACTTGAAAGGTAATTGTAAGTTCCTGTTTCTGCCTGTCTAACCGGGCCGGTCCTCTATGCGTGTCGTGCAAGCAAAAAGCAACATGCTCTCTTAGCATGTCCCGGTACCGCCGTCTCAATTACGTCCCGATCCCACTTCGGCAGGCACTTTTCGCGTTTCCTCAAACGAAGAACGCTTACTACTACAATTACAATCCGCCATTTTGTGAATAATGTCAATGGTATTTATAGGCTATTGTGCGTTAGTAGTCCTAGTAGACTCGGTAGATATGCGGCAGTCGTTAGCCGGGAAATTGGACGACAATTAGCTCCTCGGGTGAGAAGATCGAACACGGTTTGGTACCTTGCTCTGTGGAGCGGCAACTCGGCGTTGAAGTTGGTCCTTGCGCGTGCCCCTCGTACGCTCTACAATGAGCGGTATTGTGGTGGTCACGACTCAATGATAGTAATGGAGGATGGCATGCTGGATACCTTTACGGTGGAGCAATTCGCCCCTTACGTAGGTGACACGTTCCGGGTCTTCTATAACGAAACGTCTTCGGTGGAGTTGACGCTAGGCTCTGCGGCGGAAATAGGTAACGAATCGGCGAAAGAATGGAGCAAAAAGTCAGGGCGCGCACCCTTCACACTGGTGTTCCTCGGCTCTCCGCAGTTCCTTCTGGATCAGGGCATCTATCGTTTCGAGCACGCCGAGCTAGAGCCATTTGAGATATTCCTGGTGCCCCTCGGCCCCGAACAGCAAGGTATGCAGTACGAGGCTATCTTCACCTAGCCTTCGGCTTCAGGTGCCTCGGATCCTTCTGAGGCTTCAGGGTCGCCGGTGCGGCACTCCATCAGGTAGTAGACCCCCCGCTCGCCGATCCTGGAGAAGCCCAATCGCTCGTAAAGGCGCAAGGCAGGGTTGTACTGCTCAACGTGGATGGTCACCGGCTTGCCCGACCGAGCGCCCTCGTCAATAAGGGCCTTCAGCAGTGCGGTGCCAATCCCGGCGTTGCGGTATTCCGGCAGCACGGTGATGTCTACAATGCGAATCTGGTCGTCCCAGTGGTCCACATAGAGGCGACCGGCGGGCTGCCCATCCGCCAGGATCACCAGGAAGGAAGCGCCCGTATAGTATTCCTGGTAGTGGCTGTGCTGGGCCGCAAACTGCATTTGCACGAAGGCTTGCTTCTGCTCGTCGGTCCAGTCTACCATCGCCATCTCCGCCTCACGCGTGCTGGCGTAGACCCGGTACAGGAACTCCATGTCACTTTGCTCGATGGGCCGCAGGGTAATATTCATATGATTTCCTAAGTATGTGATTTCACGCAGGTGGGAGTGGGTGCCCTGCCCCTATGTCGTTGAACAACCGGCCCCACTGCCGGGCAATATGCTCCCACTGGTAAGCGGGCTGCGTGGCATTACGGTACGCTCTGAGCGACATGTCGTGCCGGTGCGCTTCGTCAGCATACAGTCGTTGCAGGGCCGCCGCAACCCCCTCCGGGGCTACCTCCTGCATCTCCAACTTTGCGAAGTCGGGCACGTACGCCGACACAGGTTCCACCAGTTCAGCCGCGCCCTCCCACAACTCGGCGCAGGCGCTGTGCCGGGGCACGACCTGGGCGGCTCCCGTGGCTGCGTGCTCGAAGCTCACCAGGCCCCAGCCCTCGCCCATCGCTGTATTGACGCCGACATCGCAGGCGTTGTATACGAGGTTCAGGTCGGCATCGGTTGTGCCTGCACCCTCCGCGGGGCCTACGCTCACACGGCCCACGAGGCCCAGTGCCTCCGCCTGGCGCATTAGGTCCTTACGTTCCTCTCCCAATACCACCGCGTGGTGCAGTACGAGTCTCACGTTTTTGGGTTTGTCCTTTGCGAAAAGCGCAAATCCCTGGAGGGTAAGGTCTATTCGCTTGCGTGGTTGCGCCCGGTTGGCGTTGAGGACGACAAACGAGTCTTCAAGACCGGGTTCGTCGGGGAAGAGCAGACGCTTGGCAGCGATCCTACCATCACGCCCCAACTGCTGCTCTATGGAGCCTGACAGGGGGTAGAACACCTCCGCGTCCACGCCGTGGGGTATAACCTCAACCGGAGGGAACGCCATGCCCCCCGTCACTCGCAGAAGCTCTCGCCTGGCGAACTCGGTGTAGACCACGAAGCGGCCCCAGGGTCCGAGCACCGAGAAAGGGGCCGCCAGGCTCTCGTCAACGAACTTACCATCGAGCGGACAGTAGCATATGATCCTGGTACTCTCCAGGTAAGGCGCGAAGTGGCTAATATACCTGCTAAGTATCCAGATATCGTTCAGGAGGAAGACCCACTCCGGCCGGAACCGCTCGATAAAATCCACCGCCTGGTACGCTCCAAACATGTCGCCACCCTTAAGGTTGCAGGGGTGGACGGTTATACCGTGGAGCATGGTAACCGGACCCCGGTAGCCCATGCCTATCACGTGGATGTCGTACTGAGCCGCCAGGTGGGAGAAGATGCCGTCCATGACGCGCGTGAAGCCGGTGGCAGGCACCCAAAAACCCACCGCCAGGAGGCATGGTTTGCCTCGTCCGGCGGTGGGTTTTTGGGTGTTCGTGGTCGCCGCAGCCCGTTCTAGCGCCAAGTCTTGATGGGAGTGTAGATGGTCTTACCGCCCACGGTTACGGGCAAGAGCGAGAAGGTCATAATGGGTATTGCGCCCATGTAGCCGAACTCCTCGATGCCGCTCCCATCTGAAGGGTCCAGGGTGGCCGCGAGAATGTAGCTCACGGTGCTAAAGTAGCCTGTGCCTAGCTGCGCGTATATCTGCTCGGCACGTTCGAGCGCCGCGCCCGAACCCGTACTCCGCAGGAAGGAGTAAAGCGCCCCCTGCGGCACATGGTCGAACGTCCAGCCTATGCTGACCGCAATCAACATGAAGGCAGGGTTTGCGATGTAAGGTCCAAGCGCGGGAGGCACCTGGCTGGTGGAAGTCGAAACCACGTTTGCAACGACTTGCAGGTAAGTGAGATCTACCACCACGAACCATGTGCTGTTGAGCGGAGGATTATTCGGCCAAATCATTTGCTGCGTCCCGATCCTGATACCCGCGAAGGCCTGTCCAAGATTCCCCATGACAGTCACCGGCACGCTACCGGCGGGAGCAGCCATAGCAGGTGCATCGGTATCTGCGGCATTTGCGGCATCTGCGTCTAGTGCACTAGCACCCGCATCAGCCGCATCGTCGGCATTGGTATTTGTATTGTCGGCCACTTCAAGTTCCTTTCCGCCACGTGGCGATTGACAAAGTAATTGAAGGAGTTCGGGCTAGGGACGTTGTGGGAAGATGCCCTGTAACGCGATGCAGAAGTTCAGCGTCAGGTATGGCTGCATGTTGTTATGGGGGAGGCCGCCACCAGCCGGAGGAAGCCCCTGAAACGCCATCTGCGTTAGCGCAGGAGAGCCGGAGGTGTAGGCCAGGCCCTCGGTTGACTGGGCGAGCGAAAGTTGCGGGTTGGGCAGCTTGTTGTCGCCGGCTTCGAGAGAGGCTCTCAGTTGGTGGGTATGGGCTGGGATCTCGGAAACAAGCAGAGTTATGCTCTCGACTCCACCCATTTGTCCGAGGTCACGCAGGGAGAGGCCGGAGCCCTGACCCGGTTGCATCGGAGCGCTGCTATCGAGGTTAGGCAGGGCGAAGGTGCTCTTGCCGTCGCCGCCATAGACGGTGCCAAGGAGCGCGAAGAGTGCGGTGTTCTGACTTATCGGCATCAACCCGCCGTTGCAGAATGCCCAGCCTGTTGGCGCGAAATTAAAGGGAAAGATACGTATCTCCGCGAGAAATTGATCGGACATGTTCGCCTCCTAAAGGGATATTTGATAATCAACAACAAGCGCTTCCGTCACCGGCCCGGCGCTACTTGCCGCCGCGGGGGCCGACACAGCAGGTCCTTAGCCGGTGCTAAGTCTGGCTCGGGAAGATCCCGAAGAGCGAGATGATGAAATTGATGCACAGGAACGGCTGGGTGTTCTCGTGCGGCTGGCTGCCACCCACTATCCCAATGGAATTGGCGTTCAAGGCGGCGATCGCAGTGTCCTCGATGTACACGAAGGCACCACCTGATTGAGCCAGCACATTGCTCGTCGGCTGCGCGTCGGTACCGGGTGCTGTAGAACCGGTGAGCGGGTGCGTGTGATTGGGTATCTGCTGAGTTGACAGGGTCTCCTCTTCCGTGCCGGCCATCTCACCTATCTGGTAAGTAGTGCCATCCGGGCCGGTGCCCATGTGGATAGGCACTCGGCTGGCAAGATTGGGTATGTTGAACGTTTCCTCCCCATCCCCTCCGTAAGTTGTGCCTAGCAATTGGAACAACACCTCGTTCTCAGAGATGGGCAACTGCTGTCCCTCGCAAAATAACCAGCCGTTCGGGGCGAAGTTGCCCGCGAACATTCGGATCTCTCCGACATATGGTTGCATATTGTTTCTCCTTAGTGTCGGTTTGGGCATCTACCCGGCAACGTGATACCGGTGCTCAAGGTAACATATCCCAACAGGTCATGATGATAGAAGCAGCAGGACAGCACGGTTGTGCGGCCCCGCAGGCGACTAGGTCTCGCGAGGAAATTCTCCGAACAGCGAGATAATGAAATTGATGCACAGGAACGGCTGGGTGTTCTCGTGCGGTTGACTGCCGCCCGCCGGCTGTATGGAACTGGGGTTCAAGGCGGCGGTCGCTGTATCCTCGATGTACACGAAAGCCCCACCTGACTGAGCCAGGACATTGCTCGTCGGCAGCGCGTCCGTGCCGGGTCCTGTAGAAGCGGTGAGAGGGTGCGCGTGATTAGGTATCTGCTGAGTTGTCAGGGTCTCCTGCTCCGTGCCGGCCATCTCACCTAGCTGGTAAACGGTCCCATCGGGGCCGGTGCCCGCGTGGATGGGAACGCGGCTGGCGAGATTGGGCAGGTTGAACGATTGCTGTCCATCTCCGCCATACCGTGTGCCTATCAAGACGAATAACGCGTCGTTCTCAGCGATGGGCACCGGCTGTCCTTTGCAAAACGCCCAGCCGGCCGGGGCAAAGTTGCCCGCGAACAGTCGGATCTCTCCGATATATGGCATATCCTTACTCCTTAGTTCCGGCTAGGGAAGATACCCTGCAACGCGATTATAAAATTCAACACGAGGTAGGGCATCATGTTGTTGTGCGGCTGGGAGCCGCCCACGGACGTGACGGAACTTGAGTTCAGGGTAGTCAACGCGCTCGGCGAGGTGTAGAGCGAGCTGCTTCGACCGAGAAGGTTGCCCGTCGGAAGGCCTGCATTTGCGTTAGTTTGGGTGCCCATCAAGGCGTGGACGTGTTGTGGCAGTTGCTGGATGTTCACGGTGACGCTTGTGCTACCTGCCGCCTCGCCAAGCTGATGGTTGTCCCCCTCACCGAAGTGTATGGGCACCCTCCCCCTTAGATTAGGTAAGGCGAAGGTAGTCTGTCCGTTGCCCCCGTACGTTGTACCCAGGAGGGCGAAGAGGGCCTGGTTCTGGTTGATGGGTAGAAACTGCCCATTGCACAAGGCCCAGCCCTTGGGGGGGAAGTTGAACGACACGATCTTGATCTCGCTTAGAAATGGCTCCGACATATTGCCTCCTCAAATGTGTTAGTACGCCCTCTGCCGCGTGGCACCGCACCCGAGAGCTTTCCGATATAGAAGTGG